>VGXX01000025.1 GCA_016873155.1 Planctomycetota bacterium
CATCCGGGCGGGGCAAAGTTAATGGTGGAGCAGGGCGTTCTCAATGATGTGGACGAGATTTACGGACTGCATATCGAACCGAATATCGCTTCGGGCACTTTTGGACTGCGGTCCGGCGCCACGATGGCGGCCACAGACCGTATTGTTATTACCATCATAGGAAAAGGCGGACACGCCTCTACTCCTCATTTATGCGTGGATCCGGTCGTCATCGCTGCCGAGGTAATCCTGGCCATTCAGACCATACACTCGCGCAAGGTAAACCCTTTGTCCCCGTGCGTGATTTCGCTCTGTCAGATTTCAGGGGGGACGACCTTCAACGTCATTCCGGACAGGGTCAGGATTATCGGTACGGTAAGAACCCTATCCAAGGAATTGAGATACCGGATGCCACTTTTGATAGAGGAAACTATTAAGGGAATTACCTCACTCAACAATGCCACGTACCAATTTGAATATCTCAAGGGACACCCTCCCTTGAATAATCCTCAACCACAGGTGGAGTTCTTACAAAACAGGATCGAAGAACTTTTTGGCAACAAATCGGTGGAAAACATAGACCCCAAAATGGGGGGAGAGGATTTTTCTTATTATTTGGAAAAGATAAAAGGAGCCTTTGTTTTTTTAGGTTCGGGAAACCTGGAAAAAGGCACGAACCAGCCGTTGCACAGCTCCCGGTTTCTCCTGGATGAAGACGTGCTTTACATGGGCCCGGCTTTGTTTACCTATATTGCATGTATACCGTAAGGAGTGTATGCCAAATGAGTGATAAGAAAATATCAGAATCGGAAACCCTTCGGGCACGGCACGCCAAGCCTCCCTGGGGGAGTTGGGAGGTGTTACTGGAAGAGCCGACGTATAAGGTGAAGCGGGTTACAGTCTTGCCGGGAAAACGGCTCAGTTACCAGAAACACTCCAATCGGAATGAGCACTGGAGCGTCATCAGCGGCAAAGCGCTGGTAACCATAGAGGGAAAAGATACCCTGCTGGAAGCAGGACAGGCCATCGATATTCCCAGAGAGGCAGCCCATCGCGTTTCCAATACAGGGCAATCCCCCCTTGTGTTTATTGAAATTCAGCGTGGCAGCTATTTAGGGGAAGACGATATTATCAGGCTGGAGGACGACTATGGTCGTTCATAATATGGATCATTCGCCTGTTTCCGTGAGTACGCTGTGCACTGTTCTGCTCAGTTCTTCGATGCGATACGGCTTGGCGATAACGCCTTTGAAATTATAGTTCGTATAATTGGACATCACCGCGTCGTCAGAATAACCGCTCGAAACGATTGCCTTAACATGAGGGTCTATCTCAAGCAGTTTCTGCATTGTCTCCTTTCCCCCCATCCCGCCTGGAATGGTCAGGTCGATGATGACCGCGTCGAACGGCCGTCCTGAGTTTTTTGACTTCTTGTAGAGCTCGATTGCTTCGCTGCCATCTCTGGCAAAATCCACTTCGTATCCAAGTTTTGTTAACATTTTTCCGGCAACATCTCTAATGATATCATCGTCATCCATTACCAGAATCTTTTCCTTCCCGGAAATGAGTTTTTCTTCAACCGCCTCCACCCGGTCTATTTTCTTTTTGGAAGCGGGGAGGTGGATATAAAATGTTGTCCCCGCCCCTGCGGAAGATTCCGCCATAATATATCCCGCGTGGTTTTTTATTATAGAGTAAGCGGTTGCAAGTCCAAGTCCGCTGCCTTCCTCTTTCGTCGTAAAATAGGGATCAAATATCTTGGGAAGATGCTCTTCCGGTATGCCAACGCCGGTGTCTTTTACGGTTATTTTTACATATTTTCCGTTTTTTATGAAGGGGCTGTTTTCAGCGCTAAGGGCAAAATTTTCGGCAGACACCTGAATGGTCCCCCCGTCCGGCATGGCCTGTTTTGCATTGATAATTAAATTATGAATAACCTGCGCTATCTGTCCTTCGTCAACCTCGACAGGCCAGAGGTCCTTCGCTATAGCAAAGTCGCATTTGACATTAGAGCCTCTCAGGACAAGGGTGGCTGAATCTCTGAGCAATTTGGCGATAGAGACGGTTTTTTTGACAGGCGCTCCCCCCTTTGCAAAGGTTAATAACTGCTGAGTCAGGTCTTTTGCCCTTAAAGAGGTGTTTTCAAGATCAGTCATTATCTTATGAAGCTTGTCCCCGGGGTTTACGAATGTCTTGGCAATGGAGGCATTCCCCAGGATTCCGGTCAGCAGGTTGTTAAAGTCGTGGGCAATGCCGCCGGCAAGGGTACTCAACGATTTGAGCTTACAGGCCCTGATAAATTCCTCGTCACGCTTCTTGCGTTCGGTAATATCGCGGACAATGGTGATGACCGCAGGTTGACTATGCCAGAGCGTCCTGGAGATGGTCATTTCTACCGGTATGGCGGCTCCTTTCTTTTGGCTGATGGCAACCTCGCAGTGATTAGGGCAGGGCATTACTTCGAGTATTTGACTGTAGAGCTTTATCTCATCAGGAAATGTGTCAGGCGCTATATAATCTCTCATGCTTTTCTTGAGCAGTTCCTCAACACTCCAGCCTGTCATTTCGGCGATTCTCCTGTTGGCGTAGACGGTGTCTCCGCCGCTTCCCGCAGTAATCAGAATGCCGTCGTTGGCGTTATCGGCGAGCGCCCTGAAGTTTGCCTCCGATGCCCGGAGTTGTTCCGTCCTTTCTACTACACGATTTTCGAGTTGTTCGTTCAGTAAATGCAGTTCTCGGTGCATAAGAATCAGATCATGGTTTTGTTGAACTGCATTTTCGTATGTCGAAAGGAGGAAGTTTAAAATTTGCCGGCGGCCGGAGGTTATTACATACCGCTCTCCCGCAAATCTGACTTCCAGTTCTTTTGTATCCCCCTCTTCCTCCTGCCTTGAGACAGTAAGGAGCGACTCGATTTTGGAAATGAGGTACTTGTCATCATATGGCTTGGTAAAATAGCCGTCTGCTACCACAGATGCCTTGCGGCTGGCGTCTTTCCTGTCCGTTAATGCCGTTACGAAGATGATGGGGATATTCTTAACGTCCTTGTCTTTTTTGATCTTTTCGGCCAACTCATAACCGTCCATTACAGGCATAACAATATCGCTTATAATAATCGTCGGCCTGAATTTTTTTGCTACTTCAAACCCTTCCTTGCCATTAGCAGCGACCATAACGGCGTAGCCCTTTTCTTCCAGCAGGTACTTGATCTGTTCAGCCTGCGTTGGGCTGTCTTCAACGACCAGGATCGTGACCAATTTGCTTGCCGAGTCTTGCTGTGTTTTTAAGGCAAGGGTGGCGTGGATGCGCGCCAGAAGAAATTCCTCATTATAGGGTTTTACGATAAAGTCATCAGCCCCGCACGCAAGGCCCTTGACTATCTCCCTGGGGTCGGAAAGCTGGGTCAGGAGGATTACGGCAATGTCTTTGAGCTTGTCATCCGACTTTAACAATTTGCAGAACTGATAGCCGTCTATATCAGGCATCAGAATATCACTGATAATGATCACCGGCTTCTGTTCTTTCAGGATGAAGAGGGCTTCTCTGACGCTGTAAGCAATCACAATCCGATAGCCAAGCTGCTTCAGGAGCACCTGCAGTTGTTTTGCCTGCGTCTGGCTGTCTTCAACAATTAAAATATAACCTTCGCCCTTCATGGTTCACCTACCTTTTTAACCCGATCCTTTAAAAATTGACAGAAGTTTTCTATCTCTTTTATAAACTTTTCCAATACAGGCTCAAAATGGACAGATAGAGATTCTAACCTTTTCTCGTCCAGTTCAAAACCGTAAACCTGTCTAACGACATGTCTAAAACCCAGAAACATTAAAAGGCTACCATGTAATTCCCTTGAGATTACAGGAGGTCTTTCGCCTATATTTAGGCTCATATCCAGCAACAATCTTTTATGCCAGTCCTCGCCCTTCGGAGTTCCTCCATTTAATTCCTCAGCTATTATCTTAAATATCCTCTCAACACCCATATAAAAATCCGCCAGAAAAGACGCCTTTGTCCTTAAAAGGTATCTATCTAAAAGGGGATATTTCTCAAGAAAATTTTTATATTCATTACTCAAAACTATTATACTGCCTGTCTCTTCTTTTATTTCGGAAATAATCCTTTCTATAGTTAATTCGTCACCCATTATACAAGACCTCCCCTTTTTCTATATACCTTTTCATCCTTTCTGTAGCATCCTCCATAGGGATAAGGTCTACATTGAACTCTCCCGCACTTATTAACAATTCACCAAGAGCCTGGAAATAAAGACTGCCTTCAAGTCCTTTGACGCAGAGGTCGATGTCAGAATGAAAATGAAACCTATCTTTATTCAAACAAGAACCTATGAGAACAATCTTTTTTACATGGTATTTTTCTACCAAAATTCTCTTGAGAACTTCTATAAGAGCCTTGGCTCTGATATACCTTCTTTCTCTTTGCCTGTTAATACCGCTTAGAAGACTTTCCATATTTTATCCTTAAACGCCATTATCCCTAACCCGAATAAATCGGAAGAGAAACAAATTGGGATTTACGATTTTAGATTTACGAATTACGATTTTTCAAATCGTTCGACTGAGCGCTCACGACGAAGTCTCAAATCGTAAATCCCAAATCGTAATTCGTAAATTTTTTGCAGAAAATGTAAAAATTCATCTCTGAAGATACTAAAAACTTACCTTCATATATTATCCTTACACCCCCCATTCGTCAAGCTTTTAAGCGCCGGCGCCATCTTATGGGGAGGAAGCACGTATGTCGCTGCGTCAAGTCGTAATGCTTCTCCCGGCATTCCATAAACAACCGAACTTTCTTCGTCCTGAACAATGGTTACAGCCCCTTTTCCCTTCATCCCCTTTAGTTCCTCTGCGCCGTCTTTCCCCATGCCGGTAAGAAGCACACCGATCATATTTTCTCCAAAGACGTTCGCGGCGGAACGGAAGAGATGAGAAATTGAGGGACGAATGCCGTATTCCGGTTTATCCTTGTTGAGCACAATTCGGTTACCTCGCATTTCCATATGGAAATTGTCCGGCGCGAAGTACACGTGTCCAGGCAGGGGGCGGTCCCCGTAAGCGGCTGTATGGATTGGAAGGGATGTTGTTTGCCCAAACCATGCCACCATGCCTTCGAGAAAGCCTCTTGCGATGTGCTGTACGACAAGTATCGGAACGGGGAATTCCCGCGGAAGGCCTGAGAGGATTGTCTGAAGCACAGGGGGCCCTCCTGTGGATGCGCCGATAACGACGGCTTTAATATTGTTTGGCGTTTGCCCCGATACTACCTCAGGTGCGACAATATCGGTTGTCCTTGAAAACCGGGATTTAGTCCATCGCTTCACCACCTTCACTTCGGACATCAGCTTCACCGTCTGCACAAGTGTTTTTGCCGTCTCATAATAACCGAGGTTACCCTCGCCGTGAGGCTTCTTTATAATAGCGATAGCCCCGGCATTCATAGCATGGAAGGATTTTTCAACGTCTTTTGGGTCGTAGCTTGCACTCACAATGACAATGGGGGTAGGGTTGGTTTCCATGATCTTCCGGGTTGCCTCGAGTCCGTTCATCCCGGGCATATTGATGTCCATCGTGATTACGTCGGGTTTTTGTTTCTGGACACATTTCAACGATTCCTCGCCGTTTTCCGCCATTCCCACAACACGGATGCCTCCATCTTCTTCAAGGATATTTTTCAGGTGCTGGCGGACAACTGACGAATCTTCGACTATCAGGACTTTGATCATGTTTGCCTCATTCTTTCAAGTGACGGGTGACGAGTGACAAGTATTGTTTTGTCATTCATTACCTCTTTTGTTAGTAATCGTATCGACCGTATTTGTGAGACCTCCAATGATATGATCGAGTGTGGCAAGTCGTTTGGCAATTATTTCAATTGATAGTAAATACCGAAGACGTTTGTATCTTCCTCTGCTTTCACGCGCCTCACCACGGGCAATTCTCAAATGTTGAGGCAATTCCTTGCCGAAACCGCGTCCATAACCTTCCTCAATATTTGCACAGATTGAGTCGAGACTACGTACCTGTTGTTTGACCAACTCTCTTCCTCGATAATCCTTTCCCATCGTTTCTGAATCATTCCAGAAATCATCAAACAATTGGCAGGCAAGCTTATAGATTCTGAATGAATCCAATCTGTCATTTAAGGTTGCCATTTCCCCCCCTCCTATAGTATTACCCTGTAAAAACTTCTTTTCCCCGTTCCCCGTTTCCACGAGGACAAGTTTGTGTAAGTTTTTAGACATGTGACGTGTGGCGGGTGACGGGTGACGTTTTACTCGTCACACGACACCCGCCACCCGCCACTTGTCACTCGTCACTTCTTCAAATCAACCTTCTCACAACCTCCAGCAGATTGCTCTGGTTAAAGCTGCTCTTGACGATATAGGCATTGGCACCGACGTCGATGCCGCGCTCACGATCTTCACGCGCCTCAAGGGCTGTTACCAATACGACAGGCAACTCTGCAAGCTTTTTGTCGCTCCGGATTTTCGAGGTAAGATCAAAACCGTTCATCCTCGGCATTTCAATATCCGATACGACCAGATCGAAATGTTCCGTCTTCAGCGTTGTAATTGCATCGATGCCGTCAACAGCGGTTTTGACGTCATATCCTGCCGATTCCAGGATGTTTTTCAGGAGAATCCTTGATGTAATGGAGTCTTCAACAACCAGAACGGATTTCCGTTTTGCTTCTGCCTTTTCTGCCGCAACGGCCGGCATTGCCGGAGCGCCTGCGGCTTTTACGGCAGATCGTATCAAATCAGGGACGTTCAGTATCGGCACAGGCTTGCCCGTTCCCAGAATCGCGGCGCCGGCGATGTTCCGCACCCTGGCAAGTTGCCTGCCGAGGTTTTTGACCAGTATTTCCTGTTCGTCCAGAATCTTGTCTATGCCGAACGCAATGCGTTTTCCGGAAACATTGAGAAGCAAAACCGTTGTTGAATCCGTCTGTTCGTCCTTCTTTTTTTTATGTGGCAACTCCAGAATGCGGCCAAGATGAGCGAAAGAAACCGTGCGATTGTTGACCGTTATGGTTTCCCTGTTTTCAACCGTCTTGATTTCGTCATTCCTGATTTTTATCGTTTTCTCCACGTTAGTCGTTGGTATAAGAAAGACCCGGTCGGATACCAGGACGGAAATCCCCCGAAAAGTAGCGACGGTAAGCGGAAGAAGGATACGAAATGTCGTGCCGGCATAGGAGGCTGTTTTTACCGAGATACTGCCGCCAAGGTTTTCGACCTTTTCCTGGACGATGGCAAGGCCCAATCCCCTGCCGGAGATGTCGGTTATCATCGGGCTCGTGGAAATGCCCGAGTGAAAAATAAGATAGAGCGCTTCCCGTTCAGTGAGATTATCCGCCTCGATTTGAGATAGTATTCTCTCTCTTACCGCTATTTCCTTAACTTTTGAGACATCAATCCCCGCCCCGTCGTCAGAAATGAGTATTTCGACCTTGTTTCCGTCCAGGTGAGTGATGCTCATGGTAATCACCCCCTGCCTGGGCTTCTTGTATGACGCCCGTGTTTCAGGTACTTCTATACCATGACCTATGCTGTTCCTTACCAGATGAATGAGCGGGTCTTTCATCTCTTCCAGGATGCGCCTGTCAATTTCAATAGTTTCTCCGCGAATTACAAGGTCAACTTCCTTGCCCTGTTCATGTGAGAGATTGCGGGCAAGTATGGGAAATATTTCCAGCAGTGAAGAGAAGGGAAGCAGCATAGCCTCTTTCATATCGTCATGGAGATTGCCAACCATCCTGTCCAGCATTTTGTTGTATTGCATGGTCGACTTTGTCATTGCGGAGAGTTTGCCTTCCAGCGACTTGAGGTAGGTTTGTGTCCAGGTGAAAAATTCCTGAAGCCTGGTTGCCTGTGATGCCGCCAAACCTTTTTCACGACCTCCGTTTTTTCCCGTGCTTTCCCGGTGTTCCTTGAAAACATCACGATGCGCCCTCGACGACTCCGTTTTACATAAATCAATCATCATGGCAATATCTTTCAGGTTTGCGGCGTACTGATTTACTATATGTCTTACCGCAAGCATTTCTTCCGCCTGAAGCAGGAGCGATCCCAGCTTTGTCGCGGGTATCCTTACCGTTTCCGATGATGCAGGATGTTCTGTGTTTAGCGGGTACCCCCGCGTTTCAAGCATCCCCATTTGCCCCTCTTTGCTAAATGGGTATTGAGGGGTTGTAAGAAACGATAGTTTGGTTCGCAAATCCTCTTCCTCTGTCGGGAGTAATATTTCCCCTTTCTCTATTGCGCCGGCCTCAATGTTTGAAAGCGCTTGTATAAGTTTTGGTATCCGATCCTTCTCCAGCGCCTGCTGTCCCCCTTCGAGTGAAGAGAGGATGGCCCGAATAGTATCAATTGCATGGTGGAGGGTATCAAAAAGTTCCGGCGACTGGCTTATCTTCTTCTGCTTCCACAGTGAAAATACACCTTCGACAGACTGACAGATTGTTTCGATATCCGACAGGTTGACTGCGCGGGCAGCCCCCTTTAAACTATGGGAGATCCGATAGATAGTCTCAAGGATTTCCATCTGTACATCAGGCGGCGGTGTTTTTTCCAACCCGACCAGTCCGGAAATTATCATCTTGAGGTGGTCCTGCGCCTCGACCTTGAATGTCGAGAGAAGGCGTTTGCGGAAATCGGTTTCTTTTTTGCTCATGAATTATGCCTTTACAACTTGGTGACGAGAGACGTGTGCCGCGTGTCGTTTTGGTTATCGTCACCCGCCACACGTCCCGTGTCACTTCGTCCACCTCTATATTTTATAATATTCAACCAGCGTCTTCAGCTTCCGTCCCAGTTCCTGCAGGTTCCGCACGGTGGTCTCGACCTGTTTTGTGCTGGCGGCGTTTTGTGCGGTTGCCTGTTTGATGTTCGTCATTGCCTGAGCCACCTGATCCATCCCCACCAATTCCTGCTGGCTGGACGCTGCTCAGCGGGTTCAAGTTTGCAACTTGAACCCTACGTTTATAGCGCCGATTCAACTTTGATTGTACTCTCATTATTTGCAGATGACCATACCCAATCTTCCGGATTTTTCACGTATTGCTTGCGCACCGGGTTTGCGTGAATATACCTTATCTTTTGGAACAAATATTCCTCACCTTTAATCATCTTCGGCATATTTGTCCTCTCCCAGAATTCATATTTTCCGTTGCCCATATCGAAAAGTTTTAAAACATTCGGTTCCGTAGCAATGATGTTTTTCTGAATTTCCTTTGAAGTGAATTTCTTGAAATCCCTGACAAAACCAATCATATCAGGCGATGATGCAATTAAGTGAATATGGTTTAGCATAAAAACATATGCATATAACTTAAGCCCTTTATGTTTTTGACAATAATTTAAAGAATCCGCAAGTATTTCGAATCGATTATGCCTGTCAAACAGATAATACCAGTTTCTCACGGTAAAAGTAAGATAATAGATTCCCGATGTAAACTCTTTTGAAATTCTTATTGATGGCATCGTGCTATTAAACTAAGGGGTTCAGGTTACAAACCTGAACCCGCGAAGAATTATGCCTTTACAACTTGGTGACGAGAGACGTGTGCCGCGTGTCGTTTTGGTTATCGTCACCCGCCACACGTCCCACGTCACTTCATCAACCGCTATATTTTATAATATTCAACCAACCCCTTCAGTTTCCGCCCCAGTTCCTGCAGGTTCCGCACGGTGGTCTCTACCTGTTTCGTGCTTGCGGCATTTTGTGCGGTTGCCTGTTTGATATTCGTCATTGCCTGAGCCACCTGATCCATTCCCACCAATTCCTGCTGGCTGGACGCTGCAATCTGAGTCACCGCCTGCGCCGCCTCGGCAATACTCCTTGAAAGCTCACGGATGGCGTCACCGGTGCCTGACGATTGCTTTACCGTGGCGTCAACTGCCTTGCTTCCCTTTTCTGTCGCCATCACTGCGGCGCTGCTTGCCTTCTGAATATCGTTCAGGATCGTCCTTACCTGTTTTGTCGCCTGTTTTGATTGTTCGGCATGGCTCTTGATTTCCTGCGCCACAACCACGAACCCCTTTCCGTGTTCACCCGCCTTGGCTGCCTCGATTGCGGCGTTGACTGCCAGAAGATTCGACTGCTCCGCAAGGTCGTCAACGGCGGTAATGATCTCTCCTATTGCCTGATTATGTTCGCTCAGCTTAACGATGGTTTCGGCAATATATTCCATTTGTTCTTTGAGTTTATTGATTCCTTCTATCGTTTCATTCACCGACTTTGCGCCGGTCTGTGAAACCTGCACGGCATTCTGGGCGAGGGTAACGACGTGTTTTGCCTTTTGTGAGGAGACCGTTGCCGTCTGTTTTACCTCTTCAACCGTTGTGGTCGTTTCTGTTACCGCCACGGCCGTTTCTTCTGAGCCGGAAGCAAGCTGGACCGTTGTGGTGGCAATTTCATTTGAGGCAGTGGCAAGGACGTTTATCGCCTCCATAATATCGCGTGTCTGTGCCTTAAGTTTTTCCAGCATGACGCGGACTGTTCGTACCAGAATACCTACTTCGTCCTGTCTATTATGAATAGGGACATTTATGGATAGCTCTCCATTACTGACCCTGACAAGTTGTTCAGATATCCTCCTGACAGGGCTGGCAATCCGCCTTGCTGCAAAATACGCAATAATTGCCACAAAAAGGCCGATGAGTAAGCCTGTCCATATGATTCTCAGTCCCACGGTTTTTACCGGAGTAAACGCTTCATCGTCATCAATCTCTGCCAGAACAGTCCAACCCAGACCAAACGCCTTATCGAGAACATTACCAGCAGAAGCGCCAACCACGGGTATGCCTCTGTAATCCGGATAAATGCCGGTCAATGCCTTTTTCTCCTTTTGAAATAGTCTTACAGGTTCTGTATCTACTTTTTGTCTTAAGATTGTGTCATCAATAAATCTCGATTCGGTGATCATATAGCCAGCTTTATCAACGATGTAGACCTCTCCCGTCTGGCCCATTCCTTTTCTGTTAGTAGTAATCTCATTTAGCGCTTTTATTTCATAACGGTTGACAATAACGCCTATCAATTCTTTTGTCGTCATCGAAAGAATCGGAACTGAGACTGCAATAAAATCCTTATCCGTAGTTTCAGAGTGATAGACAGATTTAACGTGGATGTCCTTTTTACCTTCGCTAAAGTAATCATCATTCGATTTATCACTGCCGATCTTATCCTTATCTGTAGAGGCCACTACCTTGCCCTCGAGATTAAGAATAGATATGTCATAACAATCCGGGTCAAGTGGTTTTTTGTTTTCCAGGAGATGTTTGTTCAGGTCATCAAATAAGCGTTTCGTGTCGGGCCCTTTCTGGTTTATTTTTTCGAGGCTGTCACGTATTAAACCATCCGAACTGAAATCCAGCACCCTTCCCGCCTTTCCTCTCAAATAGAGAAGAATGGAGGTCTCCTTCGCCTCTACAATCGCAGTGAGATTAGCCAGAGACTGCCTCTGTATTGTTGTCTTGCCGGAGAGATAACTCATGTACCCCACAATCGCAATAGGCACGAGTGAAACACCCAGTAACAACAAAATCAGTTTGCCTTTTAAACTCTTGGTAATAGGAATCGCCATATTCTTCTCCTTGATTATATTTCTACCAGATCATGAACAATAATTGATTTATCTGATAATAGTTTCTCCGCATCCAGGATTACCGTCCGTTCCTTTGTGACGCCCTTCAGATACTCCTCCCGGACGCCCGTCAACGTGGGAAGCGATGTTTGCAGTTCGCTCGCCGCGATGTTACGCACACCTGTAACAGCGTCTGCCAGGATGCCAAATTCCATGCTTTTGGAGTGGAGTATAATGACCTTGTTGAGGTCGGTAAGCCCTTTTTCAGGGATGTCAAAGAATTTCTTGATATCAATAACGGAGAGAATCTGCCCGCGTATGTTTACTATGCCGAGGACAAAGAGCGGTGTGCAGGGAATTGGCGTGAATTCCTTCAGAGGATAGATTTCACGCACATATTCCGATCCAACGGCATACTTCTCACAGGCCAGGAGGAACTCCACAACCTGAATAAATTCTTCGGTCTTTGCTTTCTTTTCAGGTTCCACGGCGAGTATTTTCGCCCTTGACTTAAGAATTTTATTCTTTTCCTCATGCGTTGGCTGCAATCCACGGTCAAGTGCGTCTTGTGAAGTCTCCAGCCCCCGATGGATTTCATCCCAGTTAATTTGTTTTGTATCTTTTTTTTGAGGTTCTTTTTTATTGCTATTCATGCGGCCTTCTCCTGACGAGGACAAACTAATATATTTCAGATTTACGATTTATGATTTAGATTTCTGTTTTCGTGGTTGAACTTTTACATGGACAACTAAAATCATAAATCTAAATTCGTAAATCGTAATTTTTACAAATACCGCGCTACTGAATCATTGCCTCTATAATTTCAGAAAGCCTTCCAGCCGTCATACCTTCCGATTCAGGGAGCGCTTCTTCGGGTTTATGCGCAGATGCAAGTTCAAAGGCGTTTTTAAAATACTTCCGTGATGTTTCCGGTTCTCCCTGTTTTTGCATAATGTTGCCCAGGACAAAATAAGCGAGTACAAAGTTAGGGTCGAGATAGAGCGCCTTCTTCAGCGACTGAATGGTTTCTTCAAGCAGTCCGTGTTCCAGGAGTATGGTAGCCAGCAAGTAATGATACCCTGGGTTGAGCGTATCAGCGGCAATTGCCTTTTTGCACCACTTCAATGCGTCGTCAAGCCTGCCCTGATTGGCGCATGCACGCGCCAAAAGGGCGAGGGACTTCGGATTGCCCTTGCCGTACATGGATAACCCTATAAGTTTTTCTGCCGCTTCCGCATAACGGCCATGCTCGAACATCATTGCGGCTTCCGTATACGGATCCGGCGGGGCTTCCGGCGCTTTTGGTTTTTTAATTTTCCGGGGAGGCAACTCTTCGGCGACTACTCCGCAAGGTATCGGAAATCCGGCTTTTAGTTCGGCAGCCGGCACATACGAAGGCTTCTCCACAAAACGGATATCCTCAACGATCCTTTGTTTTCTGCCATCCCTTCTGTAACATATTGTGCCGGAGAAATTGGCGGTAGTAAAATGATCCGTAATGTGTTTGAAAGCCTCTGTTGGGCTAACCAGGAGCCAGCCGTCGCTCAGCAAAGAGTTAAAAAATCCATGAACAGCCTTTTTCGCCCGCTCAGGAGAAAAATACATAAGCACATTGCGGCAGAATATTATGTCCATGGCATTGGTATTGTTCAAAAGCGATGGATACACATCTTCGGCCAGATTGAGATATTGAAACGTTACCATTTTCCTGATAGCGGGGATAATCTCATAATGCCCGTTCTTTGTCCTTTTAAAATAGATTTCTTTAAGCCAGGACGGGGCGTTACGGAAAGACCATTCGGAATACAGCCCCACTGACGCCTTTTTTAAAGAACGAAGATTGATATCCGTGGCCGTAATGGTAATATTCCAATCCTTCAAATCCGGAATCATTCTGCTCAGTAAAATAGCGATTGAGTATGGTTCCTCACCGGTGCTGCAGCCTGCGCTCCATATCCTGAGCCGCTTCTCGTTTTCCTGTCTGGAACGGAGCAGTTCCGGAAGAATGCGGTTTTCAATGACCTGAAAACTTTCTTTATCCCGGAAGAAATAGGTCTCTCCAACCGTGAGATGGTTTGCCAGAATTTCCACATGGGACTTTGTCAACGGCGTTGACCTGAGCCATGTGATGAATGCCTCTATGTCAGCAAAGCCCAGTTCTCTGGCGGCTGGAACAATTCCGCGTTCAAGATCATTCCATCGGGCTTCTGGAAAATTCAAACCCATCAGAGGGGTAATCAATTCGCTGAGTTGGGAAAGAAGTTGTTTTGAAATAGTGTTGATCATGCATTTATTTTATATTTTCTTCATTGCGTCATCCAGCGTTTTTTCTTCTTCGAGGGATAAAAAGCTGTCGATGTTGTGAATAAGGGTCAGGCCGTCTTCCAGCTTCACCACGCCTTCAATATACCCGATGCCCGGAAGTACCTTTTCCGGAACGATTATTTCTTGTTTGGGGCACTCAATAACGCCAATGACAGAGTCAACCATAATCCCCACAGACCTTTTTGATGTCTGCGATAGGATAAGTTTGTCGTTAAGGTTCATTTCTCTCTCAGGCAGGCGAAACCTTTTGCGAATGTCAACAACGGGGATAATCCGCCCTTGTACATTTATAACGCCGATAACGACATCGGGCGCTTTTGGTAAAGGTGTAATTTCAACGATATTGATGATCCTCTCGACCTGGGAAAGCGGTAGTGCAAATTTGCAGTTGTCAAGGGAAAAGGCGACAAGTTGTGTTGAGTCGTTCATGGCTGCTTTATTGATGAGCTTTTTTGCGTCGGTCGCAAATCGATCATGGCCTCCCTTGTAAGGCAGTATAATATAAGCGCCCCTGGCAGGATTCAAACCTGCAGCCTTTGGCTCCGGAGGCCAACGCTCTATTCAGTTGAGCTACAGGGGCGATTGTGTTGTTGATTCAAATTCTACATAAAAGCCCGAATCGAAATCAAGATTAATGTTTATCGTGGGTTATGATGCCTTGACCTCTTTTTTCATTGACAAAGCCCCGATACCTTACTATAATGTCGCCGCTGTGGAATGCAAATGTAATAGAATAGCAAACTTACGAATAAAAATATACCCGGTTACACAATACCTATTATTTCATCAATGAAAATAACTTCTTTGGACTTGAGGCGGCAGTATGAAAGTATTCAGGATGAAATAAATAGCGCCGTTTTAGAGGTAATTGCCAGCCAGTCATTTGTCCTGGGTCCATTTGTTGAATCGTTTGAGCGCAGCATAACAGAATTTTGTTATGCAAAACACGCCATCGGGGTGTCTTCCGGCACAGATGCAATATTGTTAGCCTTAATGGCATGCGGTATTAAAAACGGCGACGAGGTAATTACAACACCCTTCACTTTCTTTGCAACGGCTGGCTCTATTGCGCGTCTGGGCGCAGTGCC
Source organism: Planctomycetota bacterium (assembly GCA_016873155.1). Classification (GTDB taxonomy): domain Bacteria; phylum Planctomycetota; class Brocadiia; order Brocadiales; family Brocadiaceae; genus Wunengus. The sequence continues at coordinate 15,003 of VGXX01000025.1, forward strand.
TGTATTTGTGGATATAGACCCTTCTACTTACAATATTGATGTAAACAAGATTGCATCAGCGGTAAACAAAAAAACAAAGGCAATCTTACCCGTTCATTTATACGGCCAGTGTGCCGATATGGACGCTATCCTTGAAGTTGCGCGCGCCAACGGACTCATGGTTATTGAAGACGCTGCGCAGGCAATCGGCGCGGTTTATAAAGGGCAAAATGCTGGCACTATGGGGAATGTCGGCTGTTTTTCGTTTTATCCCACAAAAAATCTTGGCGGTTATGGCGACGGGGGCCTTGTTACGACCAACGATGATGCACTGGGAAAGCTTATTAAAATCCTGAGGGTGCATGGCTCTGAACCGAAGTATTATCATTCGCACGTCGGCATTAATGGCAGGCTGGATGCCATCCAGGCGGCCGTCCTGTCGGTAAAGCTAAAATATCTAAATGACTGGTCGGAGAGCCGCAGATGGGTTGCTTCTTATTATAGTGAACATCTTAAGGAATTGCCCATTCGGCTGCCGAAGACTGAATCCTATAATTCCCATATATTTCATCAGTACGTGATTGCAACGACACAGAGAGACGAATTGATACAATACCTCAAGCAGCAGGGAATAGAAACTGCCATTTATTATCCTGTTCCCCTTCATTTACAAAAGTGTTTTGAGTATTTGGGGTATAAAGAAGGTGATTTACCGGAGTCAGAGAAGGCTTCACGTGAGACTTTAGCCCTGCCCATTTTCCCTGAGATAACGCAGAAAGAACAGGATTACGTAATCGGTCACATAAAAAATTTCTTTGCGGGAAGGTAATTTTGAATTCTTTTCTCATACAAACAATACGATTTCTGTTTGTTCCCGTCTTTTTGTTTATCCTGAACATATCCGGTTACGCAGAAGGTCTGTTGTCTGTAAAAAATATCGTTCAGCGACCTTTCTCCCTGTCGGCAGAGCACATTAGCACGTGGAAAAAAGATGGAATTCGTGTATTTGTCGCCAGCAAGGATACGAGGATATTACAGGGCCCGTTTCAGATTACCGCAGATTCAACCGTTTGCTGGTTTCATGAGGAAGAGGCAGCGCAATATACCGAGGCGACTGTGGAGGTGTATTGTGAAGGCAATGTTACCATCCTGCAAGATGAAAACTACGAAAAATTTGAACAGGTATATCTGAGATTTGAAACGATGACCGGCATCATGGTTAATTCTGAGATACAGCCGATAGCAACTTTTGAAGAGCCGCAAAAGACGGATGTTGTTCTTCGGGGAGAAGGAATCCGTTCGCTGAAAAAAGAAGAGTATCTATCTACTGAAATACCTTCAAAAGTTTCAACTGCCAGAGTTCCTTCCAAAGAGGAGATCGTGGATATTATTGCGGATAATATTGATTCATGGGAAGAAGACGATAAACGGGTGGTTGTAGCTATTGGAAATGTGAAAATTAAAAAAGTGGATGCGACCATAGATGCAGATAGTGTAATTTTGTGGTTTGACAAAAAAGACGGGAAAGGTTCGACTCCGCTGGGGCAGTCCTTTAGCGAGATGTATGCAGAAGGCAATGTGACGATGCGTCGTAAAGACGATGTACAAATTGCCGATAAGATATTTGAAAATGCAAAGGAAGATAAAGGCATTCTTATTAACAGCCAGATAAAGACAAAAATTCAGAGAGAGAAAAAAGATAAAATAAGTGACGCATCGGAAACTAAAGGACGTACACAAAAAGGCAAGACGCCTCTTTTGGAAGGAATGCCTGCCTATATTAGCGGGGAAGAAATAAAGCATGTGAGTAAAGGGCAATACGAAATTAAGAATGGTGTAATCACTACATGCGGTTATGGACATCCTCACTACCGTTTTAAGGGAAAAAAGATCCGCATGGTTCAGAGGGGCGAACATAATATTGTATCTTCTACGCATAATACCTTTTATGTGGATAAATACCCTGTTGCTTATTTACCCTATCTGTCCCTGGATGTGCGTAAGAAGGAAAAACTCCTGAAAGACTGGGAATTTGGAAACTCCTCGCGTTTCGGTTCGTTTCTCAGGACTGATTGGGATTTATACGCCCTTACCGGCGGCAAACAAAAAGACTGGAGCGATCTTACCATGAATCTCGATTATCTACAAGAGAGGGGATTAGGCACAGGCTTAGATTTCGAGTATAAAGGGGAAGATGTGTTTGGTTCTCTTAATACGTATTATATAAATGACCAGGGCGATTTTGATATTAATCACATTCCCATTGAAGATAAGGATCGGGGTACCATTCTCTGGAGACACCGGCAAGAATTGCCGTACGATTGGCGTTTGGACATGGAATATTCTTATTTGAGCGACCCCAGATTCCTGAGAGAGTATTTCGAGCATCAATTTAAGGAAGAAAAAGACCGTGAGACGGTATTGTATTTACACCGGACTCATGACACTACGGCAGAAACGTTTTTGGTTAACGAACAGTTGAATGGATTTGATACAACCGTTGATTCGCTGAGAGAGAAAAGATATGCGGAACGCCTGCCTGAAGTGGCGTATCGAATCATTGGAGAGCCTATATGGGACAACAGACTCATATTCACTTCGGAATCCTCAGCGACGTATTTTAACGGCTCTTTCGACCAATCAGACATAAGCCGCCTTGATAAGTCCAATGATTCTTTTGCTGCCTTTGCCTCGACAGACCAATCGGTTGAACCCCAGCCGGTTACCAGAATTGATACGGTGAACCGTGTGAGTATGCCGTTTAAGCCGTGGGCTTTTAATATAAATCCATTTGTAGAAGGCAGGGTGACCGGATATACGGAAAGTATCGATACCTCCGGCGCCGTGGATGAGGCAAACGGCCCGGCCACAGGCCGCTTCATCGGGTCTATGGGTTTTGACTGGAGTTCGACACATTGGAGGACCTATAGTGTCTATAATGAAATGTTTAAGATAAATCGCCTGCGGCACGTCTTTGTTCCTGAATTGCGTTATACGTACAGTCCGCTGGTTACGGAAGACCCGAATGAGTTGTACCAATACGACTCAGTCGATGCGCTGGATTCATCCCAGGTCGCAGTGATAGGTATAAAAAATACGTTGCAGACAAAACGTGGAGATCCCGGCTTTGAAAAAACAATAGATTTCGTCACATTTAATCTGGATTATTATATGTTCCCCACCAATGCCGGTATTTATACTGACGGTATAAATGGAATTATTATACGGGAAGACGATTTTGTGAATATAGATTTCCGGTCACAGCTTACCGATATCGTTGCGTTTGTTTCTGAACGGAATGAGTTCAATACGGAAGATCTCGAATTCGATGTTCTCAGCTCAGGCTTTGAGATTTACAATCTTCCCGATTGGCAGTATTTTGTCGGCCATCGTTTTATCAGAGACATTAGTTCGACAATTATTTTGGCGGCTGATTACCGGATCAGCGAAAAGTGGAGTGTGACGGCAGGGGAAAAGTACGACTTAAAATCTCTGGCGGAAGTTGAGGCTGAGGATGGGGACGTGGAGACCAAACCCAGAAATCTCAGAACTAATTTTGTGTTATCCAGATATTTCCATGATTGGGTGGGCAGCCTTACGCTCGAGCTGGATCCGATAAGAAACGACAACTCCTATAGATTCGATATAACGCCAAGAGGTTTGCAGAGAACGACTCCCAGGCGGTTTTGGTTTTAAAACACAACCCCCTAAATCCCCCTTTATTAAGGGGGACAATAAAGGACTAACTAACTGAAGAATGAAAAAAGCTGTTTATCCCGGCACATTTGACCCTGTTACGAATGGACACCTCGATGTGATCAAGAGGGGCAGTATTATATTCGATACTTTAATTGTTTCGGTGGGACGCAATCCATTGAAAGAGACCCTGTTTTCCGTAAAAGAACGCATGGAAATGATCAGAGATCACGTTAAAGAATTACAAAACGTTACGGTGGATTGTTTTGACGGTATGCTGGTGGATTATCTCAAAAAACAGCAGACGAATATTATATTGCGCGGTATACGGACGGTGTCTGATTTTGAATATGAGTTTCAAAGGGCGTTGACAAACCGAGCCCTGAATAAAGAAGTAGAGACGGTATTTGTAATGACCAGCGAACAATATTCGTTCCTGAATTCAACGTTAATTCGGGAAGCCGTAAGCCTGGGAGGCAGTGTGAATCAATTTGTTCCGGCCGACGTTGAAAAACGTTTGAAAGAAAAATTTAAGCATATGTATGGAAAGAATTCTTAATGAAAATCAATGTCATGGTGATTGGCGATATCGTAGGAAAGCCCGGACGCATTATATTAAAAGACAAGTTAAAGGCATTTATCGACAGGGAAGATATACATTTTTGTATTGCTAACGGAGAAAATGCGGCGGCAGGCGCCGGCATCACAGAGGATATAGCCGCGGAATTGTTTTCTTATGGCATTGACGTTATAACCACCGGCGACCACGTCTGGGATAAAAAAGAAATTCTGCATGCCTTAGAAACGAACAAAAACATCATTAGACCGTCGAATTATTCACCGTTAGCCGTTGGAAAAGGCTATGTCGTGGCGAAATCCAGGCGGGGAGAACCGATCGGTGTGATTAATCTACTGGGTCGGGTGTTTATGAAACCCATAGATTGTCCTTTCCGGGCAGTTGATGAGATTCTGAAGAGTATTTCGAGGGAGACGAACGTCATTTTTGTGGATATGCATGGAGAGGCGACTTCTGAAAAGATTGCCATGGGATGGCATTTGGATGGCAAGGTAAGCGCCGTTGTAGGCACGCATACCCACGTGCCTACAGCAGATGAAAGGGTCTTGCCGAAAGGAACGGCCTTTATCAGTGATTTGGGGATGACGGGTCCTCACGAGTCCGTTCTTGGAAGAAAGATCGAATGTGTTTTAAAGGCTATTGTGACGCAGATGCCAACCCGATTTGACGTGGCGGAAAAGGATGTTCGCATAAATGGTGTAAAGATTGTTGTTGATGGCCAAACGGGAAGGGCTGATAGCATAAAGCGGATTGAAATCAAAGAGGGCGATTGAATGAATTTCGCAAGAATACTGCCCATACTGCCGGATACGGTAACAGGTCGAAATAAGATACTCACGATTTCCGAACTCACCCGAAGGATTCGTGGTTCACTCGAACACGATTTTTTTAATGTATGGGTTGTGGGAGAAGTCTCCAATGTAAAAAAACCCACGTCCGGACATGTGTATCTGACGTTAAAAGACGCCGGCGCACAACTCCAGGCCGTCATGTTTAAATTTATTGCAAACACCGTAAAATTTGAGCTAAAGGATGGGATGGAGGTACTGGCCTTTGGTTCTATTACGGTGTACGAGGCTCGCGGTCAATATCAACTGGTCATCGAAAAGATTGAACCAAAAGGTATTGGCACGTTGCAATTGGCTTTTTTACAATTAAAGGAGCGTCTCGAAAAGGAGGGTTTGTTTGATCCTGCACATAAAAAACCACTTCCGATGGTTCCCCAAAAAATTGCCGTTGTAACGTCTCTGACAGGCGCTGCAATCAGAGATATCCTGAATGTAATAAACAGGAGGTTTGCCAACGTAGAGATTCTCATCTACCCGGTAAAAGTACAGGGGGAAGGCGCTGCGCTGGAGATTGCCCGGGCGATTAAGGATTTGAATATGCTCCCGGATATCGACGTAATGATTGTAGGCAGAGGCGGAGGCAGCTTAGAAGATTTATGGGCATTTAATGAGGAAGTGGTCGCACGGAGTATTTATGCCTCAAAGATTCCCGTTATCTCCGCAGTCGGGCATGAGATTGATGTAACTATTTCAGATTTAGTCGCTGACAAACGGGCGCTTACACCCACAGAGGCCGGCGAACTGGTTGTTCCACATTACGACCAGTTGAAGGATTCGTTGAAAAAAATTAAGGCTAGACTTATACAAGCGTTATATAATAAAATAATGGTTATCAGAAACCGTCTTACGGGAGTTAAAAATAGCTTCCCGTTCAAGAGACCGTTGGACAAGATTCTGAGATTACAGCAAAGGTTGGACGAGATGATACAAAGGCTTGCTTCTGTAACCAAGCATTCACTGGAATTGGAGCGGGAACGGCTCGTTGGTTTAGCAAACCGATTGGATAGCGTGAGTCCTTTAAAAGTGCTGAATAGAGGTTACTCTATCACAACCGACGTAGAGGATGATAAACCCATCAAGTCTGTCGAAGGATTAGCTTTAGGGAAAAAGTTAAAAACGCAGTTCTTTCATGGCGGTATTGTATCTTCTGTAGTTGAGATATTGAAATAGGTATGAAGGAATCATTAAGATATTTACAGAATGCAAAAGAGATACTTGCACGCACACCAATCGAAGATAATGATTACGTAGACATCAAACCTGTGCGGGAAGCTTTTGGCACGGTATATTTGGCAGTATTAGAGGCTATCAACGAGGTATTGCTGGAAAGAGGTGTAACTAAAAAAGAATTACCTAAATCCGTTGATGGATATAGAATCGCATTAAAGAAGTACTTTGCAGCACACAATGGCAAACTTGCAAGAAAATTTGAACACCTTTATGATACCTTACACATTGCTGGGTATTATAGAGGGCTTATTCATGATGCAGCGTTAGTGAAAGACTCTCTCAAAGCGGCAAAGGAATTTATTGACAAATTTAAATAAAAATGGGTTAAACGAAGCGAAACTCAACAGCATAATCGGTGGCAGGAGTTTTCTTACAGCACATATAAAATCTTGTAAATTCTGTTAATCCAGTCTAAATTTTGATCTATGGCGAAGGTAAAATTTGAGGATGCATTAAAAGGATTAGAAGATATTGTAGAGCGGCTCGAAAAGGGAGATTTGTCGTTGGATGAGACCCTGTCCGAATACGAGAACGGCATTAAACTGTACAAACAGTGTGTTGCCTTGCTGGAGAATGCAGAAAAGAAGATTCAAATTCTGGTGAAGGATGAAAACGGTATCCTCCGTACCAAAGATTTTGAGGCCGGTTCCACTCAAAGTGATAATTCAAAATAAGCGACTATTTAAAAGTAAATAATTCTTAGGTTTAAACAGGTAATGAAACATGAGTAAATTATTGGATTCTGTTGAATATCCGGAAGATTTGAAAAAGCTAAAGCTGGCTGATCTGCCAAAGCTTGCTGCAGAAATTCGCGAATTCATTGTGGACGTTGTTTCAAAAAATCCGGGACATCTTTCTTCCAATCTCGGTGTCGTTGAATTGACCATTGCGTTGCATTACTGCTTCGATTTTAAGAGAGATAAAATAGTATGGGATGTAGGCCACCAGGCGTATGTTCACAAGATTCTCACCGGTAGAAAGTCGAAATTTCCAACTTTACGGCAATATAAGGGACTCAGTGGTTTCCCGGACAAAAATGAGAGCGCTTACGACCCTTTTACCTGCGGTCATAGCGGGAATGCTATATCGGCTGCACTGGGGGTATCGTGTGCCGATGCAATCCTCGGGTATAAGCGGTCTGTTGTGGCCGTAGTAGGCGACGGAGCTATCGGAGCAGGAATGTCGCTGGAGGCGCTGAACCATGCGGGTGACCTTAAGAAAAATTTATTGGTCGTACTCAATGATAATGAAATGTCCATATCAAACACGGTTGGCGGTTTTTCAAAGTATTTGAATAAGATCAGAACGGCTCCGCTGTATGCCGATATCAAGAAAGAGATTCATAATATACTCAATGTGCTGCCTGTGTTTGGGAAACCCGTGGGAAAAACATTGGAACATGTTGTTGAGTTACTGCGAAGAGGCGCAATCCCAGGACAGATATTTGAAGACCTCGGAATTAATTATTTTGGGCCGATTGATGGGCATAATTTTCAAATATTAATTGAGACATTGAATGACATTAAACACCTCGAAGGTCCTGTGTTGCTGCATGTAATAACAGAAAAAGGAAGAGGCTTTGAACCGGCATGTCAAAATCCAACCCAGTACCACAGTGCGGGTAAGTTTGAGATGTGTAACGGAAAGATTTTACATGCTGCAGACGAACCCAAAAAGATTTCCTACACCAAGGTTTTCGGTGATACGGTGATAGAACTGGCGAAGGCAGACCTCAAAGTAGTGGGGATTACGGCAGCCATGCCTGATGGCACCGGTATTGCCGCTTTTGGAAAAAAATTTCCAGACCGATTTTACGATGTCGGAATCTGCGAGCAGCATGCCGTAGGTTTGGCCAATGGGTTGTCTGTCGGGGGGCTAAAACCCGTTGTGGCTATCTATTCGACATTCTTACAAAGGGCATATGATCAGGTGTTCCATGATATTTGCTTGCAGCGGAATGGAGTGGTGTTTGCCCTGGATCGTGCGGGAATTGTCGGCAATGACGGCCCTACGCATAATGGTGTGTTTGATATTGCGTATCTTAGGAATCTGCCGGAAATTATCCTGATGGCGCCAAAAGACGGGAATGAGCTGAAATCTATGTTAAAAATTGCCCTCGATTCCGGCAAGGCTGTGGCGATCCGTTATCCGAGAGAAGACATTCCCGACAAAGAAATCAATCCGCAATACAAAACATTTGAGATTGGGAAGGCTGAAGTATTGAGGAAAGGAGCAGACGGCGTTCTCCTTGCGTACGGCGCTATGGTGTATCGATGCTTGCATGCAGCGGAAAAGCTGAGTGAAAGAGGTATAGAAGTTACGGTGGTGAATGCACGGTTCGCCAAACCGCTTGATAAAACACTCATTCTGGATTTGGTCAGGAATCATAAATTGATAGCAACCGTTGAAGACCATGCATTGATGGGCGGTTTCGGTTCTGCGGTGCTTGAACTTGTTACTGAAGAACGGGAAGATGCGGGTAAAATTGTCAGAATGGGAATTCCTGACCGGTTTATCGAACACGGGCCACGGGATCTGATGTTAAAAAATATTGGTCTGGATGAAGAAGGAATTGCCGATAAATTTATTGCGACGCTTGAATTAATGGATATCCACCGTTCATTTACCAAGGCAGGAAATCGACGTTTGACCGTTTAAGCGAATGAAAAAGATACTTGTTGTTGGCGATTTCAGTAAGAAAAAGATTCATGATTCGATTGCAGGTTTAAAACCATGGTTTGAGAAACATGTCAGTATCGAAATTGTTGATTTATCGAAAGAAAAAAAAATCGAAAAAACCGGGGCTGAAATGGCGGTGGTTTTCGGTGGAGACGGGGCGATTCTTTCCACGTGCAGAGGGCTGGGAAGAAATCAGATACCGATTGTGGGAGTACACATGGGGAGATTTGGTTTTTTAGCGGAACTCATGGAAAAGGATGTGTGCGTTTTCCTGGAGAAAATATTTACGGGGAACTATCAAATCCGGAAAAGAACGCTCCTTTTATGCCGCGTCGAACGTGACGGTAAAATCATAGATGAATCCACGGGTATCAATGATGCGGTAATTTCACGCTCATCCCTCTCAAGGTTGATTTCTATAAAATTAAATATTAACGGTGAAAATGTAGCGACATACAGGGCAGACGGTTTGATCGTGTCGACTCCTTTAGGTTCGACGGCGCACTCCCTGTCTGCGGGC
>VGXX01000026.1 GCA_016873155.1 Planctomycetota bacterium
ATAACAAAGGGGTCCTTGGGAGAAATTTACCTTTGTTTATATTTACCTAACTGAATATCTTCCCATATGTCTATCATGTAATTCGCCGATTTTCGACTTATTCCAGTTGGATACCCTGCTGTAATAACCAACAATTCGGGTGACTCCGTTAAGACGCGTAAAGATTCCTGTTTCAAGGGCATGGATAACCGATTCTAAATCCTGCCGAATCACCGAATCAATATCTATGGCATATGCGCTTTCCAATTTATGATTAATAATCTTTAAGCAATCTTCTTTAGGCGTATTCCCGGGAAGATCACCGTCTATCTCTAAAAACTCATGTCCTTCAATTGCCGCATCAAAGGCGCTCAGCTTTTCTTCAATGAAATACTGTATATCGTCTTTGTTGCCCGTTCTCTCCAACATCGAAGGTCTTTCCAGTATTGCTGTTGTCATTTCTTCATATCTCCTTATTATTATGTGTTCTTATTATTCCTTATCCCTTACTTAACAAAACTTTTTTGAAATATTAAAATCAAGCAGGATAATTTAATGAATACCTATAAATAAATTTGATTTGAAAACACCTCGCTTTACAAACCTTTTTTTCTATCACCCCCCTTCCCTAATAAAATTTAACATACCCTGCTTACAACATATTGTATGTCTGACATGGGTCGTAAATATAACACAAAAAAAAACTTTGTCAAGAAAAAATACAATATTTTGTACACATATTTATATTCTATACAACATGTGGAATAATAAATGTTTTATTTATCGGTACTTATGATTTTATAAGATATCTGGTATTAATCAATCCATTGTATGCATAATATGTTATTCGATTAACAAGTTTTTTATTGAAAAGACAACCCTATACCTAGTAAAATTCACTACGTGAAAAAGGCAGCCATTTTTGACATTGATGGAACAATACTCAGAAATATTTCTTCAGAAAGAGTTTTTTTCCGTTATCTTCTAAATAAAGGATTTGTTACCACGAAAGATTTATTGCGATTCGCAAATGTCTTCGTAAATAATCTTTTGCAGTTAAAAGGACTCTACCTTAGAAAAAACAAATATTATCTCAAAGATAAAGAGTACGAACAGGTCGTTTCTGAAATAAAAGAATGTTTTAAAAGACAAATTTCCTCACATATTTCAGCAACTGCATTACAAGAAATAAGCAGGTTAAAAGATGCAGGTTATTTGATTATTTTACTATCCGGAACGTTAAGTCCTTTGGTAGAATGTTTCAAGAAATACTGTGACGCTGATATAGGCGTGGGTACTTGCCTTGCCATTGACAGTGAAGGCAAAATAACAGGGGAAATAGACGGCATACACTCTTACAGTGGCGGAAAAGTAAAGGCCGTAAACCAGCTTGTTGCAGAGCATAACATTGACCTTTCGTCATCTTACGCCTATGCCAATCAATATTTAGACGTAAAATTTATGCGTATGGTAGGACACCCTATAGCGGTAAATGCAAGCCCCATGTTGCGGTTGTATGCAAATATTAAACGTTGGAAGATCATGGAATTTTGAGAGGAAAGCACATGAATATCTATGACATCATGAAGCAAAGACGGAGTATTCGTTCTTATAAGCCCGACCCTGTCGAAGAAGAAAAACTCACTAGAATATTGGAGGCTGCGAGGCTTGCCCCCAGCGCTGCCAATAGGCAACCTATCTGCTTTGTTATTATCAAAGATGAAAAAATAAAACAGCAGTTAAAGAACGCCTATGGTGAAAAATGGTTTTACACGGCACCCGTAATTATCTGTGCCTGCAGTATCCCGGAAAAGGCATGGAAGCGAGGCGACGGGAAAAACTACGCAGATATTGACGCCGCAATTGCGATGGATCATCTCATTCTTGCTGCAACAGAGGAAGGATTGGCTACGTGTTGGATTGCCGCTTTTAAAGTCCCCATCATAAAATCTATTCTAACCTTGCCCCCCGGAATGGAACCTGTAGCACTAACACCTCTTGGATATCCTTTGGATATTCCGGAATCCACCTATCGTAAACCCCTGGAAGAAATGGTTAAAATCATTTAACGGGATACAGGCATCCTTAACCGTTCCCGTAATTCTTCGGCATTTTTAATAACATTTTTTTGAATTTCTTCTTTTGGTAACTGCTTTAAAGGTTCTAACTGGTAAGTAAGATAATGTTCATCTTTCAGTTTAGCAGGTATCACAAGTTCAGAAAAAAAATCAAAGGGGAAAATTTGATACAGGGGCGGTTTAATCTTCTCATAGACAATCTTTCTTTCATACAGGAGCCTGCCTTCTGCGTCTATTTTCTCGAGTGTGATCTTTCGTGTCCCGTAGTAAGTAAAAGTAGTTGTCACGGGGGTCTCACCAATCGGTTCATCATCCAGATAAACCATAGCACCGGCAGGGTTGGAATCAATTGTAAGCGATCGCAGCACACAACCGCAGAATGTAGCGCAACTGAATAAACATAATACAACAAAGAAAAATATCTGTTTTGAAATTTGCCAGTACACTTTTAACCTTTATCTAAAAGACACCGTTGAAAGATCAATAATTTCTGGGCGTAATGTTTCAAGGTCAAGCATCATTACAGTACTTTTACCATTTAACCATCCACAGCACTCACCGGGATTGATATACAGGGGATTACCCTGTTTAATCTCAGGAACATGGGTATGCGCACTAATAATGACGTCCGTGTTCATCTTCGACCTTTTTGAGAGACTCTCAAGCATGTGGGTTACAATAATGTGTTTACTATCCAAAATGACATCATACGGTGGTTCATGGATATCCTTACATACACCAAGCAAACCCCTCCTTTCGCCGTCGTTGTTCCCGAATATCCCTAAAAACCTTGCCTTTAGCTTCATTAATTCTTTTAGTGAAAAAGGGGCGACATAGTCACCGGCATGGATGACATACTTAAGAGTTTGGGTATTAAAAAAATGAACTGCCTTTTGAATGGCAGTAATATTATCGTGTGTGTCCGCAATAATTCCAATCTTCATCGAAGTGGCATAAATTGATTATTATGATTACAAAGGCATTATACCCATACATTTTGTTTTGTGTCAATATAAGAATATGCTTGCTCAACTAATAAGTTTGAATTTATTCTGGGCTGGTCCATGCATCATGATTAATACATGGCGGAGAGGCCGGGATTCGAACCCGGGGTAGGGATTTTGTCCCTACAACGGTTTAGCAAACCGTCGCTTTCAGCCGCTCAGCCACCTCTCCGTTTATTCAGGCTGTTATCAAGAAATGTTTTTTTAAACAAAAGAACCACGGACGCCATTACTGCCTTTGTGCATGAAATCCGTGGTTTTATCAATTCATCCTGGCTGCGCAATACACATTCAAGTATATAGCAGAGTCATAAACCAAAGATACTTGGCGGAGGGAGTAGGATTCGAACCCACGGGAGACTTTCGCCTCCAGCAGTTTTCAAGACTGCCGCCATAGTCCACTCGGCCATCCCTCCTCGTATTAAAGATTATTTTCTGCGTTGCAAACTTCTTCCAAAACCTTCTTGGCCACAAAGATTGGTGTATTCCTTTGCATCGCCAGTGCAATTGCGTCACTGGGTCGGGAATCGATCTCCACCGTTGAACCGTTCTGCATCAATATAATCTTCGCATAAAACGTATTATTCCTGAGGTCGTTAATAACAATTCTTACAACCCCTGCATTCAAACCTTCGATGACATTACAAATCAGGTCGTGCGTTAAAGGGCGAGGAGTGGTAATCCCTTTAACTGCCCGGTCAATTGCCCATGCCTCATGGAGACCTATCACTATAGGAAAACTCCGCTGTCCGTCTTTTTCCTTCAGGACAATAATCTGATGATCACTCGTTTCAGTAATCATGATCTTTGAGAGTTCCATATGAATCATACACCACCCTGCTTCATGTAAGCGACGATGTTAGATAAAATACCCGTCGTTTGATATTTCGTAAGCGGAGAATCAGCTAAAATTTTAGCACATCGACCCCTTTTGTCAAATGTTTTTTAGTTTGAGGGCTAATATTCGATGCTGGGTTTTACTGAATTATAATGAACCATTTACCTGTTACTTCTGTAAGCAACCTTTGCATTGACCGGTGTTTCTCTGATTCCTGAAACTTCATTGACACTCTAAAGATCGACTGCTATACTAACGCTATTTCTGGGCAAATTAATGAAATACGCTTTAGATAATGGTAAACAATTTACGTAAATGAAATCGTATTACCATCGTTCAAAGAGCCTGGCCAATAGTTTCTTGTTTATCCTTCCCCTGTTGGTCCTATATGAAGTTGGAATTGCGATGCAAAGCCCAGGAATCAAAAATACTGCTGATGTTGTTATTAAAGTTCCTTTTGCTTTATTCGGCAGAAATGGTTCTTTAATTTTCAATTTGTTTGTTATTGTTTTCCTTTTGGTGTCGGCATTTTATGTAGAAAAAAAATACCAATTTAGCTCCATGACATTTATTCTGATGTTCGTGGAAGGTGCGGTTTATGCACTTTTCATAGGTTACGGACTTGGCTATGTCGTTTACAAGGCATTGTTTCCTCTCGCCCTTGCCAAACCTTTTTTCACGAATATATGGACGGGAATTGTTTTTTCTGTTGGAGCAGGAGTATATGAGGAAATTGTATTTCGACTTCTTTTAGTCAGTTTACTCTATTTTATATTTACAAAGCTATTAAAAATAAAGAAACCCATTAGCGCAATTATAAGTGTCTTAATAGGCGCATTAATATTCACCTCCGCGCACTATCTAGGACCTTTAAAAGATAGTTTCACGTATGCGAGTTTTACGTTCAGATTGTTAGCGGGGTTGGTTCTGTCCACTATCTTCATGTTTCGGGGATTAGGCGTCGTTGTTTATACACACGCCATATATAATGTGCTCACAGTTTTGAAACCCTTTCAGGTTTAAGGAGTTTTGATGGAAAACCTTATCGTTGGCATAACAGGAGCCAGTGGAGTTGTCTATGCCCAGCGTCTCTTACAAATCCTTTGCGGAAAAGAATACAATATCCACTTGTCCATATCGGATGCTGCTTTCCTTGTTATTAAGCATGAATTAGGGATCGATTTAAACCGCAGCCAACTAAATATTGGGGAATTTCTGGGCTACTCGACGGACAATATCATTTATTATAACAACTCAGACATTGGCGCTACTATAGCCAGCAGCCGGTATCCCATCAAGGCAATGGTTATCGTTCCATGCAGTATGAACACCCTGTGCTCCATTGCTCATGGGATTTCAAACAATCTCATTCAGCGTGCAGCGAGTATAGCCCTCAAAGAAGGCCGGAAACTCGTGGTGGTGCCCCGTGAAACTCCACTCTCCGCAATCCATCTGGAAGCCATGCAGAAATTATCCTCTGTAGGAACGTGCATCTTGCCGGCAATGCCAGGATTCTACCACAACCCAAAGGCCATTGCAGATCAGGTGGATTTTATCGTGGCCAAGATATTGGACGCGTTGAATATAACACACACCCTTGTTCCTGAATGGCACAGCGGGGAAATATTTAGTATTGAAGATTTATAGATCCTATGGATATTGATAAATTCCAGAAACTCATCGAAGAGACCTATTTAAAAAAAGACGCAAACCGTGGTCTGTCCAAAACCTTCATGTGGTTTACCGAAGAGGTCGGCGAGCTTTCCCGCGCATTACGGGAAAACAATAAAGAAGAAATGGAAAAAGAGTTTGCCGACGTGCTTGCATGGCTCTTTTCCTTGGCAAGTTTATCGGGTATTAGGATGGAAGAAACGATTACTAAATACACAGAAGGATGTCCCGTTTGTCACGGTATTCCTTGCATTTGTATAGAAAAATAAAGGAAGAATAGAATTATGTCAGATGCACAACCCAATATTACCCCACCAGGCGCTGGATGGCAACCTGTTTATCTCAAAAAGACATGGGGAGCCGGCTTCTGGGTCTCGGTAGGTTTTGCCGTATTCTTTTTCTTATGTACGCTATTGTTATTTACACTCTTTATTGGCTCTCTCGTACTGAGTAAGGCATTCGTCACCAGCGACACCGGCAAGAAACAAGTCGCAGAAACCATTATAGAAGGAAGCGGCGAAGATAAAGTGGCCATAATCTCAATTAAGGGCATATTGAGTAATGAATCGGCAGAAGGCTTATTTATTGAAAAACCCAGCATTGTTGAGGTTGTGAAGCAACAACTCGATCAAGCCTCTTCTGATACCCATGTTAAGGCCGTTCTGCTGGAGGTAGACAGTCCAGGCGGTGGAATCACGGCTAGTGACGTTATCTACAACAATGTTATCAAATTCAAAACAGAAACGAAGAAAAAGGTAGTTGTTTATATGCAGGACATAGCAGCCTCTGGCGGATACTATATTTCCTCTGCGGCTGATGCCATCATTGCGCATCCTACTACAATTACGGGAAGCATCGGAGTGATCATGCCGCTCATAAATGTGGCAGATCTCATCAATCGATACGGCATAAAGGATAGCTCTATTGCGTCTGGCGATATGAAAGAAATCGGCTCCCCCCTCAAACCCATGACGCCTGAGGAAAATGCCATCTTAAAAAATATTATCGATGAAATGTACATTCAATTTGTTAATGTGGTATCCACAGGAAGGAAGCTGGATATTGAAACCGTAAAGAAGATTGCTGATGGAAGGATATATACTGGCAAACAAGCACATGAAAAGGGACTTGTTGATCAATTAGGCTACCTGGAGGATGCCATAGGTTTTGTAAAAAAACTGGCAGGACTCACGGAAGCAACTATCATAAGATACGAAAAACATTACGGTCTGGCCGACATATTTGGCTTAATGTCCAGTAGACTTTTTCAAAATAACACCATTAAGCTGGACATCTCTCAATTTCAGGAACAGGACATTACTAAACCCATGTATCTCTGGACTGGGTATTCCAGAAGGAAATAGCCTGCAAAACCCAACAAATCATTATGCAAAAAGAACTGAGGTTTACTGTTATGCTATCGCCTGATCAAAAAGATCGTTTGAGAGTTACAGCTGTTAAAGAAAAAGGTAAAATAATCCAAAAAAATCTCGACTTATTAAGTGAATTTATGAAATATGCCTTTGAACATCCGGAAGTATTAAATAAAATTCCGCCTGAAGCCGAACTCATTCTATTACCAACAAACGATCTTAAGCTTCGTGCTTTGAATAAAAAAATGGCTAAATCTCTTACAATAAAGGGTAAAAAGGTTGTTGTAGTTGAGATAGAAAAGCCAAAGTCAATCGTATCTAAAATAGAACTGCTAATTACGTGAATTTTGGGAGAATCAATTAAACTTAAATACAGATTTGTAAAATATAGATAATTACATGAATGATAAGATAGTCACACAATTTTTAGAGTTGATTCACCCTTTAATGGAGCATATAGAAGAAATGTACCTCTTTGGTTCACGGTGCAGGGATGATTGGCGGCCTGATTCTGATTATGACATCCTGATTGTTCTTGAGAAAAAAGACAGAGTAATTATAGATAAGCTTTATGATGCTGTGATGGATGTTCTGCTCTCTACAACAAAGTTGATATCATTAAAGATATTTACCTCCTCAGAATTTAATCGATTGAAATCTATTCCAACTCCATTTATGAGTAATGTTATGACAAAAGGAATAAAGCTTGGAATCCACAACTAAAGCACTAATAATTGGATATATACAGAAGGCAAATAAAAAGTTGGAAGTTGCCGAAAAACTATTGAAATCGAGCGATTATGATGACGCTGTATCAAGGTCATATTATGCTGTTTATCATGCAGCCCAGGCACTCCTTTTAACCGAGGGAGAACGTGCAGAAACACATAAAGGCATAGTCATGCTATTCGGACTTCTTTTTGTAAAGACAGGCAAATTTAGCAAAAATATTGGTAAGTACCTTGCAAACCTAAAAGATGATAGGGAAAATGGAGACTATGAAGTATTCTCTTTTATTGACAAAGAAACTGCTGAGACAGCAATTTCCGAAACTAAACAATTCCTAAAAGAAGCCAAGCTTTATTTAGAAGGATTAGGAATAACATTTTAGTTGATTGTTTGAAACACTAATACAATTTCGTCTCACTCATAATTATGATACGAGTTCGTTTTGCACCTTCACCTACGGGTCTTTTACACATCGGTAATGCACGCGTGGCCGTTTTCAACTGGTTGTTTGCAAAACGGCATAAAGGCGCTTTTATCTTGAGAATCGAAGACACTGATGTCGCACGGTCGGAAAAGAAATACATGACCCAACTCATCGAAGACCTCCACTGGTTAGGATTAACCTGGCAGGAGGGACCTGCTGTGGGCGGCCAGTACGGTCCGTATTTACAGTCAGAACGACTGCACATTTACAACAATCTCTGCCAGCAATTTTTAAAAGAAGACTGGGCATACCGATGCTATTGTACCCCGGAAGAACTGGAAGAGCGCAGGCGAATTGCAAGACTTACCGGAAAGCCGCCCCGGTACGATAACCGCTGCCGAAACCTCAGTGATACGCAAAAAAAGGCGTTTGAAACTTCAGGATTGAGTTTCACCATTCGTTTTAAAGTGACCGATGAATTAGTTGTCTTCGAAGACCTAATTCGTGGCGACTGCCAGTTTGATATGAGCCTGACGGGAGATTTTGTAATCATGAGGTCGGACGGCACACCCTCCTTCCACTTCGCCGTTGCCATTGACGACACCCTTATGAATATTACACACGTTATTCGTGGAGAAGACCATTTATCAAACACCCCGTGTCATATATTACTTTTTCACGCATTAAAACAAAAACCTCCACAATTCGCCCACCTGTCGCTTACCATGGGCGCTGATCGTTCCTTGTTGAGCAAACGTCACGGCGCCTTTTCTATTTCTGAGTACCGCAAATTGGGTTATTTACCAGAAGGCTTGCTCAACTATATGATGCTGCTGGGGTGGTCGCCAAAGGACAAAAAAGAGAAATTTAAAGTCAGCGACATTATTGATACATTTGAAATAAGCTCTATGAGTAAGGCAGCCTCCGTGTTTGATCAACAGAAATTGGACTGGCTGAGTGGACAATACATCCGTGAAGCTGATCTGGAGAGACTCTTAACCATGGCAATACCTTACTTACAGGAGGCAGGATTCGTTTCTACGGAAGAAAGCAAAATCGACATAAGTAAATTAAAATTGATTATAGATGCCGTGAGAGGCAATATGTCGTGCACGTCTCAGATCGTTCATGAATCAGAAATCTTTTTCAAGGATATTGTAATCAGCGAAAATCATGTTGAGTTTCTTTCGTCAGAGACTTCGCAGTCCATACTTTCAGCTTTTTCTACGGAACTCCGGAAGCTGAACACTTTGTCTCCTGAGATATTTAAGGACGTTTTGAAGACGGTGCAAAATGAAACAAAGGTAAACGGGAAAGGGCTGTATATGCCCATACGTATTGCCTTGACCGGCAGAGAACACGGACCAGAACTTTACAGTGTTGCCAATATCCTGGGCATTAATGCGTGCAAGACGAGGATAGAACGATTTCTTTTGGTAAAAAAACAACCCCCTTTATTAAGGGGGATTTTCTCAAGACCCCCTTAGAAAGGGGGATTCAGGAGGTTGTCTTATCGCTCTGTTTCCAACTTTGAATTTTAAGAAAGAGATTTATGGCTTTAAAATTTTACAATTCATTAACGAAAAAAAAGGAAGTTTTTACACCTTTAACCGAAGGCCGCGTCAACATGTATGTGTGTGGCCCTACAGTCTACGACCATCCTCACATTGGGCATGCCAAGAGTTATGTGAGTTTTGATGTAATCGTCCGCTACCTCAGATACCTGGATTACAAAGTGCGCTATGTTCAGAATATTACGGACGTAGGCCATCTGACGGACAACGCAGATGCGGGAGAAGACAAAATACTTAAACGTGCGCAGAGAGAACGTGTAGAGCCCGCGGAACTTGTCGAAATCTACACCCGAAGTTATTTCGAAGACATGGATGCCCTGAACAATCTAAGGCCCGATATCTCGCCGCGGGCTACGGCACACATCCCCGAACAAATCGAGATTGTGGAAAAGCTGATTGAAAAAGGGTTTGCTTATGCAGCGAATGGTTCTGTCTACTTTGACGTCCAGAAGTTTGCCGAATATGGAAAACTCTCCGGCAGAAAACAGGAGGAACTCGAGGCAGGCGCACGCATAGAAATCAACCTGGAAAAGCGGAATCCGGCTGATTTTGCGCTCTGGAAAAAGGCAGAACCAGGACATATCATGCGGTGGAAAAGCCCTTGGGGAGAAGGCTTCCCCGGTTGGCATCTCGAATGCTCTGCTATGTCTATGAAATATCTGGGACAGACACTGGATATTCATGGCGGCGGACTCGAAAATATCTTCCCGCATCACGAATGTGAGATTGCTCAGAGCGAAGCGGCAAATAAATCACTATTCGTCAGATACTGGATTCACAACAACATGGTCACTGTAAACGGTCAGAAAATGGGAAAGTCTCTAGGCAACTTTGTTACCCTCAAGAATGCCTTTAAGAAGTACAATCCTCTGACCATACGATTCTTTATCCTCACAACCCATTATCGCAGTCCTCTTGACTTTAGCGATGAAGCGCTGGATGCTGCGAACAAGGGACTTGAACGCCTTTATAACACCATCATAAATCTACGGGAACAAATAGACAGCGCAAAGGACGGTTCGATACCCACTGGTATCTACGAAAAATTGGAACACTATAAAAAGTCATTCCTTGAGGCGATGGATGAAGACATTAACACGCCCGGCGCGATCGCCGCCCTTTTTGACCTGTCAAAAGAGGTCAATACCTTGTTGAATTCAGGCCAAGAAATCAACAAAAAATGCCTGGGCGATATTGACAAACTCTACCAGGACCTTGGAGGCAATATCCTGGGTCTCATTCCTAAGACCTTTGAATCCGAAAAGAAGGGTGAAGCGGACGTACTGGATAATGTTATGCAAGTGCTCATAGATACCCGCAATGAACTGCGTAAAGCAAAACAATGGCAGTTATCTGACTTCATCCGTAACAAACTCTCAGAAATCGGCATTGCACTCGACGATAAACCGGACAGCACCGCATGGAAAAGGATAAAGAAATGATTACATTAGAGCAGGTAAAAACCCATCCAGACGTTAAAGTATACATAAAAAAAGCAAATGAATTTTTAGGGGTGATTGGCTACACCGAACACGGCGAACGCCATGGAAATTACGTGGCAAAAAACGCCAGAAAGATTTTACAGGAACTCGGATACGACGCAAATACCTGTGAACTGGCGGCTATCGCCGGGTATATTCATGACATAGGGAATGTAGTCAGCCGGCATATCCATCCGGACGCCAGCGCATACCTGGCAAGCCAATTCTTAAAAGAGCTCGGTATGCCGGCGGAAGACCGCGTCATGATTATGAGCGCGGTAGGAAACCACGACGAAGGTTCCTTTGATGCGGTAAGCCCGGTATCCGCAGCGCTCATCATTGCTGATAAATCAGACGTTCACCGTTCGAGGGTACGCAGTGTAAAAGAGATTAAATTCGACATCCACGACCGGGTCAATTATGCGGTAACAAAATCCGAACTCCGGATGGATGCCCAAAAAAAGACAATTACCCTCATACTCGATATCGACCGGGATATTTCTGATTTGGTGGAATACTTCGAAATCTTTACTACCCGCATGGTCGCCTGCCGCCGCGCCGCAAGACTCCTCGGATGCACGTTCGACGTGGAAGTCACCAACACCCCATAGTCGGCTGGAAGACACAGTCTCGCGCAGAAGTCTGCAATAAGACATGCCCTCGTTCTCCGCAGCAAATTAATACCAATCTTGGTAATGTATTTTCCCCTTGACATGAAATATATGCACTTGATAATATGCCTATACAATATGCCAGAAAGGAGCATACATTGAGAACAACGTTGACGATAAATGAAGAGCTTTTGGAAGAAGCAAAAACATTGTCAGGTGCAAAGACAAAGAAGGAAGCAATTGAGATTGCGCTGGAGGAATTTGTGAGAAGGGAAAGGTCGAAAAAACTTGTTGCACTTGAAGGCAAAGTGGAGCTTTCTTTTTCATTACCCGAATTTCTGAAAAGAAGAAAAGGCGATGTTCCTCATAGATAGTTCAGTATGGATTGAGTATCTTAGACCAAAAGGGTCAGCAAAAGTCAAAGAGAAAGTAAAAGAACTACTTGGACTGGGAGTTGTCGTTTCGTGTGATATCGTTGTGATAGAGATACTGAGAGGAGCTAAAAACAAGAAAGACTTTGACGAGTTACATAATTCATTCCTTTCTCTTCCGAGAATTCCTATAGATAAAGGGGTCGTTGAAATTGCTTCTCAATGGGGTTTTGAGATGGACAGAAAAGGCAAGATTGTTTCAACTACAGATTTGATTATAGCTTCAGCAGCATACAAAAATGCCAAGCTCTTACACATTGACTCTGATTTCAAAGTCATAGCATCGTTTTATGACTTGGAAGAAGAGATGTTTTCTTGACAACTATAATCTTGAATCTTGCATTCTATTTATAATTTTGCATTCTCGGATAACCTGTCAATATTTTGACCAAGGCTCAAAGCTGTGTAAGGTTGGGTTTTTATTTATTACATCCTGGAAAACGGAGATGCTGCAACATCAAGATACAACCCCGTTCCTTCTTATTAAAGGAAACTTTGATACTTGATAAATGAAGGTGCGACCCCGGCAACCCCGTTAACAGCAAAAGTTAAGAGAATAAGAATTGCAATTACGGAGGTAAAATGACGCAAAAAGATTATGAAATAGCGAAAAGACTGAAAGAGAGGTTATCTGAAGTCGCACACTTGATTGATTTCAGGGTTTTTGGTTCTAGGGCACGCGGAAGTGAAGACGAATATTCCGATATGGATGTTTTTATAGAGGTCGAATCGCTTAATAAAAAACTTAAAGAAAAGATATCTGAAACTATATGGGAAGTTGGTTTTGAAAACTCTATTGTCATTTCACCTCTTATTTTTACAAAAGAAGAAATAGAAAATTCACCCTTGAGATCGTCTCCCATAGTAAAAAATATTAGAGAAGAAGGCGTAGTGGTATGACAGAAAAAGAGGCGCTTTTCACTTATAGGCTAAAGCAGGCAGAAGAAACCATTTCGGATGCGGAAAAGATGTTACAAGAAAATCTTAGCCCAAGGTCTATTATAAATAGATCGTTTTATTCTATGTTTTATGCAGTATTAGCCCTTTTTTTGAAAACTGATATAAATTTGAAAACGTCTAAACATTCAGGAGTTATTTCCATATTTGATAAAGAATTTGTACATACAGGAAAAATCGATAAATACTATTCTAAAATTCTGCACAAAGCATTTGATGCAAGGCAGGAGAGTGATTATAAAGAATTTGTTGAATTATCTGCTAAAGACGCTGCGGAGTCAGTAAAACTTGCAAGGGAATTTATTGAATGTATCAAAAATATTATACATATGTAACCGCCTGTATTTATGCTTTAATGTTCCATAATTGTTCTCAACGATGTCAATTTGAAAATGAAATATGAAGGCGCGACCCTATTCCCGCCCTTTGATTTACCTGAGTACAATCTCTGGCGTGGGCAGGTTGGAACTGTGGTAGAAATCCTGGCCAACGGTAAAGCTTACGAAGTGGAATTCTCTGATCGCGAAGGGCATACTTATGAATCACTGGGCTTGCGCCCAGACCAGATTCTGATATTGCATTATGAACCAGTAGATGAAATTAAAAATGCTTAATTTTCCAATGAAAATCTTTAGTTGGAACAAGCACGGATGGTCTCTGCCAGGGAGATGAGTTGGTCTAAGCTCAATACCTCGCCCCTTATGCGTTCATCAAATTGCAGGTGTTTTATAACCCTTTTGATATGTTCTCTTGAAACCTCTGGAAATTTCAACTGTTCGAGGCTATTGAGCAATGTCTTGCGTCGCGAAGTAAATATCGCGTAGAGTATTTTTCTGAAAAAGGGGTAATCCGTTATCTTCCCACCATATTTTTCTTTGTCAACAACTAGCTTAACAATAGCCGAATAGACGTCCGGCCTTGGCCAGAATACCTCAGGCGGCAAGGTTTTTATCACCTCTACCTCCGAAAATATTTGGGTAATAATCGACAAAATGCCATATTCCCTCGTCCCCGGAATTGCCGTCATGCGTTCCGTAATTTCTTTCTGAAGCATCAGTACCATTAACTCGATAGGTAAATTACCCTCCAGAAGATTTACAATCACGGGCGTGCTGATATTGTACGGCAAGTTGGAAACTACTTTTATATGAGATTGATCATGTTCCTTGAGCCAGTTGAGCATTTTTGAGGGAATATCGGGATTCAGTTCGTGTTTTGTCTTTAAAATATCTGCATTAATAATGGTAACATTTTTATACAATTTGAGTATATCAGATGCCATTTCAAATAATTTTTTGTCCACCTCAACCGTAAATACATGCCGACTTCTATCCGCCAGCAATCGTGTCAATCCGCCCGTTCCCGTACCGATCTCCAGGACAACGTCATAATCCGTTAGTTCCGCAATATCGGGAATGCTTAATAAGGTATTTTGATCGATGAGGAAATTTTGGCCAAACCGTTTGTTCGGTGAAATTCCTCTCTGGCTGAAAATCTGCTTCAGTACGGCTGGTGTGTGAGGAATAAAATTTATTTCCTTTTGTGGCATGGGTTTTTAATTACGTTAGGATACAGATTCAGGAAATTATAATATCTCTTCGTCTTCTTTCCTCCAGGCTGGGTCTACAATACACAGGAACTTTAAGTCACTCTGTCCGATATTTTTAATATATTGCAAAGCATTTGGGGGAATATAAATTACTTGACCCGGAAGAACCCTCGCTGATTCATTGTCAATATGCATCAATCCTTCGCCTTCCAGGATATAATATATCTCAGAGGTCTTTAACGTGTGCCGGTATGATGTGTGGCCTGGCTTGAGCATTGCATGAGCCAGACTATACCGAAGTTTTATAGCTTCCTTATCAGGATGCAGAAGTTCACGGAGTATGGCGTTGTCTCCCGCAATAAATTCCTTACACGTCTTCACGTCTTTTATAAACATAATTGTAAACCCTTAATCCTCTCCCACAAGAGGCGAGGAAACTTTCCCCCCTTGCCTGCCCTGAGCAAGGTCGAAGGAATGGGAGGAACTAAGGAAGGGTGGCATATCTTCCCAGTATTTCAGCGCCTTCATGGTTTACTACGTCTTTATCATCTTCACAGCCGTCTTTATGGCCTCCATCATGGAACGCGGATCGGCAATGCCCTTGCCTGCAATATCATAGGCGGTGCCGTGATCGGGCGATGTACGGACAAATGGAATCCCCAGTGTAATGTTTACACCGGTTTCAAAGGCGTGTAGTTTCAGGGGAATCGCACCCTGGTCATGATAGATGGCGATAACTACGTCATAAGCACCCTTCAATGCCTTATAAAATATCGTATCTGCAGAGACCGGACCATCGCAGCAAATCCCCTTTTTCCTCGCCTTTTCAATAGCGGGAACAATAAACTTCCTTTCTTCATCCCCGAAAATTCCTTCTTCACCTGCATGCGGGTTTAAACCACAGACGGCAATCCTGGGTTTTTTAAGTCCAAAATGTCGCTTGAGTCCTTCATTACAGATATTTATTGTCCCCAAAATGCCCTCTGGGGTAATTGATTGCGGAACGTCTTTTATGGCAATGTGTGTGGTTGCAAAGGCCACCCTTAGTCTTCCACCGACCATGAGCATAACGACACGCGCCACACCGGAAAAGGTATGGAGCATTTCTGTGTGCCCTGGATAACCATATCCACCCAGGTTGACGGCCTCTTTGCAAATCGGAGCCGTTACAAGGGCATCGATGTGTTTGTTCATTGCAAGATTGATTCCCTTAATAACACACTGAACTGATAATTCCCCCCCTTCAGCAGTAGCCCTCTTCAGCTTCATAAGACTAGCCTTGAATTCACCTGCGTGTAACAAGAAAACAGATGATTTTAAGCCCTCAACATCTGAAATATGGGATATCGCTGAATACTCCACAGGGATATTCAATGACCTTGCAGTCCTGTCAAGTACGTCTTTATTGCCGATAATTACATACCTGGCAATCTTTCTGATTGCAGGAGATTTTAAGGCCTTCAAGATAATCTCCGGCCCTATCCCGCAGGGATCACCCATCGTGATCCCAATGAGCAATTTAGATTTTTTATTCCTTTTTTGCATACTATTTCTCGAAAAAACAAAAGGTATCATTGCTACTTCTTGCCAACAATTATAGACGAATTGGATTCCAGGTCAATCTTTCTTATGTGCTTAAAACCAGCGTGTTCAAGCCATGCCCTATATTCAGACGCGCTGTATGATGCGCCTTCCTGCGTGCCAATGAGCATATTTAAGCTGAAAAGGGCCGCAAATTGGGGCTTTGTTTTGGTCTCGTCCAGGACAAATTCATGGATAATAACCTGGCCTTCGTCCTTTAAAGCATCCCGGCATTTCTTGAGTATTTTTGTATTATTTGCAGGATTGTAAATATGCAGGAGGTTTGAAACAAGGATGGCGTCGTAGACATTTTTCCCAAAGGGGTCTTCCAGGCAATTCCCTGCTTGTGTGGTAACCCTCTCTTCCATACCGGCAGCCTTAATAAACTCCTGGGTAAGTTTGATTGTATGCTCCAAATCAAAGACAACTGCATATAAATGTGGATTTGCCCTTGCACATGCTATGGCGTAAGTGCCAGGACCGCCTGCCAGGTCTAATAATCTTCTTGCTCCCTTTATATCGATTTTACTGCAAAGTTCATCTGCCTTCACTGAGGCAATATTATGCATAGCCGTAATAAAATCTCTGAGGTCATGGGGGTCTACCTCTTCCGGTAAATCCTTCAATGAAACGGCCTTTCCCGTTTCAATAGTTTCCCGCAGCATCGTCCAGTTTTCCAAAATATTCTGGGCATGATGAATAAAATCGCCCAGATAATGAGGTTTTTCCTTGATTAAATGGAGATTCGAGATAGGAGCATTTTGGTAACAATTTGCCTGCTTTGTCAGTAATTCGAGGGAGACGAGGGCATTTAAGAGCATTTCTGTCGCGCGTTCGTTGGTATGGATGGACTGAGAAATATCTTTGGCCGTAACCTTGCCTTTGCTGATCAAGTTAAATATGTCAAATTCTGTTGCTGTAAAGAGAATACATGATTTCCAATATCCAAAACTGAGTTTGAATATGTAGTCAACGTCTGAAGGGTTCGTTTTAGTCATTGCCCCATTACCTCAAATTGATTGCTTGCCAATAATTATCTCCAGTTCATGCGCCAGCTTCAGGCTGGTTTCTCTCATTGCATCCGGATTATCCAGGTTTACATTAGTTTCAAAATCCGAAAGGGTTTTCTCGAATATAGTAACCAGCGCATTGTTCAACGTATTTAATAAACTTGATTCGTTACCTGCGCTAGATGTATTATTTTCGCAGGTAAATGTTTTTGGGATCAAAGATAAGGCAATTTTACAAACATGAGAAATGATTTCTGAAAATGCCTCAACCTTTGGGTCTTTTATCTTATAAAATATTTCGTAATTTGTGAACGAAGTATCAGCGCCGGTTACCTCATGTATCATTGATTGATAGTCGGACGTCCCTGCAAAAATGGTCTGTCTGTGGTGCAGCAGGTGGGTAGTTACGGCAGGAGTTGTCATAATACCCATTTCCTGTAAAAATTTGAAATTATTCCGTACGCTCTCCATCGTGGATTCAGGTTCAAACATGATAAAACCAAAGGTAGGTTCGATTCCATACTCTCGCAGCAACTGAATGGCATTTTTATTTTCGTCAACGGTGGTGTGTTTTTTGAATCGTTTCAACGAACGAGAATCTCCGCTCTCTAAACCCAGGAAGACATTGGTAAGACCGGCCATAACAAGTCTTGAGAGTGAGTGTTCTTCGATATCGTTTGCGCGGCACTCAAATCCAAAATGGATGTCCAGGTCGTGGGCAAGGATAAGTTCAGCAAGCGTAACGGCGCGCTCCTTTCCGGCTTTTCCCGGTCCGAAGAAGTTGGCGTCAGAAAAATAGAAGTTATCGATGGCGTGTTCTGTATGCAAATTGAGTATCTCATCGAATATATTTTTTGCGCTCCTGCTGCGCCATTGGTTCATTTCTTCATAAAAGGGATTTAAGTAGCAAAAGGTGCAATGCCCATAACATCCCCGGCTCCCCTGTATGTACATTACAATGCCTTTTTTCTTGTAAAGATCAATATCCTGTCGATCAGGGTAGGGAAGTTGGTCTAAATCCTGAACAGGGGAACGCGGATTAAAAACAATCTTTCCGTTTCTATCTTTAAAAGCCAGCCCTGGAATATTCATTTCATCGGGAAAGGAATTTCCCAATATAACACCCTTTTTGCCTGAAATATGCTTTGCAAGATCAAGGGTAGTAAGTTCGGGTTCACCAACAGTCACAGAATTAATGAATGGAAAATCCTCAAGAATCTTTTTATATGTAAATGTGGGATAGTATCCATAGAGATTGATATGCATTGCCTTGTTGCTTGATTTTATTGCTGAAAGCATATCAAAGACATTCTGTGTCCTTTCCCAGAGGTATACCGTATGAACGCACAAAAGCAGGAAAGATTTATTTGAAAGTTGTGTGATTGTCTGTTCTATTGGCCAATCGTAGAGATGAGCATTAACGACCTCTACTGTTATTTTATGCTCACGCAATACCGATGCAATATACCCTGTGAAGAGGCAGGCAGAGAGCGGGGCATTGACCACGTCCTCAAACCGCTGTGGATTTGGAAGACGTGGAGGTTCTAATAAGATAACGGACATAGGCTTTATCTGGTTTTATAGGAACCACAGATTCCGCAGATAAATAACTGAAAAATATATGGAATTTTTTACCTGCGTAATCTGAGATTTCAAGCGTACCTTTTCTAAAAAGCAACAGGAGTCGCGCTCTTCTTGCGGCTTTTCTTGAGGTCTTGTTCGTAATATTTCATCACACCCTTCAGTGAACACAGACTGCCGCACATGGTGCAGGTATCTTCATCCATAGGAGGACGGCTATTACGAATCTCCTGGGCACGTTCTTTGGTGATGGCTGTTTCGTACTGGGTCTTCCAATCCAGGTCTCTCCGTGCGATGCCCATCTTAAGGTCTAAGTTCTTTGCCTTGTCCTTGAGCTTTACCATATCACCCACATGAGCGGCAATACGGGCTGCCATGACGCCTTCACGGACGTCGTCAGGTCCCGGAAGTGCCAGGTGTTCGGGCGGTGTGACGTAGCAGATAAAATCTGCACCATAACACGATGACAAAGCTGCGCCAATAGCCGATGAAATGTGGTCATACCCAGGGGCTACATCTGTGGTAATTGGCCCCAGCATATAGAATGGGGCATTGTTGCTAAGGCGTTTTTGTATTAGCACGTTGGCCTCAATCTCATCAATGGGGATGTGTCCAGGACCTTCTACAATAATCTGTACGCCTTTGCTTTGAGCGTATTCCGCAATTTCAGAGTTGATAATGAGTTCCTGAATCTGGGCGCGGTCGGTGCTGTCGTGGATAGCGCCAGCCCTAAGACCGTTTCCAAGGCTGAGGATGACGTCGTGTTTTTTCATAATGTCAATAAGGCGGTCAATCTGTTCATAGAGTGGATTTTCTTTCTTGTTATGATTCATCCATGCGGTCAGAAACGAACCGCCGCGGCTGACGAGTCCACCATACCGGTATCCCTGTTTCCTGAGCCGTTCGAGGGTTATGAGGTTAATGCCGCAATGGATTGCCATAAAACCGATACCCTCTTCTGCCTGTTGTTCTATAACATCAAAAAGAAAATCAGCCTCCATGTGTACGACAGAACCTTTTTTCTTATTGGTTTCAATTGCCGCCTGATAGAGGGGCACGGTGCCTACGGTAAGGGAAATGGCGTCCAGCACCCGTTTTCTTATTTTCGTTAAGTCGCCTCCTGTTGAAAGTTCCATCAGGGTATCAGCGCCGTATTTTTCAGCAGTTTGCGCCTTTTTTACCTCCATCTCAATATCTATAATATCGGGGGATGTTCCAATGCTGGCATTCACCTTTGTCTTGAGTCCTTTACCAATACCGACCACACGCGCCTTTCTATTTGGGTTTCCATAGATGACGATCTGTCCCTTTGCAATACCTTCACGGATAAATTCCGGTGAAACGTCATCATAGGCAGCGGCCTCTTTCATAGCCTCTGTTACAATACCTTCGCGAGCGAGTTCTAACTGAGTTTTCATTTACTTTACTCCAAATTAATTAAACCTTCAAAAACTGCGGGTTCAGGTTTGCAACCTGAACCCTTATATAACTCATGGTCTTTTAGAACACACGAACCATGAAAAACAAAGTCACATTATAATATCTTTGTCTATATTATCACGAAAAATCTTTATTAATAACTCCTTATTGTAGTCTTTTGGATCGAGTTTTTTATGAAAAGGGATTGCGCCTAATACCGGAAGACTTGTAAGCCTCTTGATTTCATCGGTGTTTGTATCTTTAACAATGGTATCACAGTTTTCTGCAGATTCATTGATAATGATTCCTTTGACTTCCAGTCCATGTTGGCGGGCATAGGACACGGTTAGTAAGGTGTGGTTTATTGTGCCAAGGGTAGGACGGCAGACAACTATTAAGGGCAGTTCCATTTCTTCGGCCATATCTACGACAAAATAATATTCGTCTATAGGAACCAGTAACCCTCCGATACCCTCGACAATCATGTATTCGTGTCTTTCGCATAACGTGTCGTAGGCCGTATTTATTTTATCCATGTCAATTTTTGTATTACTCAATCGTGCGGCTACCGTGGGGGCAAGGGGCTGTTCAAGGCAGACGGGGTTGATGAGTTCGTATTCATCATCTACTTCCGCCAGAAATTTTAAAAAGACGGCGTCGTCGGATATCAGCGTATTATTGACTCGTTTACAGCCCGTAGCGACCGGTTTCATAACGCCAACGTTCAGCCCTTTATTTTTATAAAGGGCGGCCAATCCACCTGACACAAGGGTCTTTCCCACACCTGTATCTGTGCCTGTTATAAAGTATCCTTTAGCCATGATAATTTCTCCAGATCAAAATGAGTTAGAACTGAAAAATTTCAAGCGTGGCCTTTAACCTACCTTTAGCACCACCAAAGCTAAAGTCGAAACTAATAATACGTTACTACTTGGGTTCAAAACATCGTAGCCTCTTTGCTGCCCCTCTTCCAATTCAAGCGCCACCGCCCTTGGCACCCATATCTCACCAAACAACTTTGGAAGCCAGTCCAGGACACTAATTCGATAGAGATAAAGCAGGGGAGAGGTATTACTAATTGCTTCGCGCACGGTTGACCTCTAAATCATGTAACTCGGCTTCAAACGGAAAAACCTTATAACGGCCAAGGGTCAGCAGAAACTCTACGCGTGGCATTCCGGCAAGTTCTGCAGCACGACCTGAGGAGAGACGGCCAAGCTCATAGAGTTTGACAGCGGCTAAGATACGCAGCTCGCGGGCGAAAGCTGCTTCATCCGTTTTTTCAGCCAATAGGATCTTCTCAGGCACATCAATAACAATCGGTCGGGTAGTCATCTTATTTCTCCATTCTCCTTACCTTTTAAACGATAATTTGGGTCAGAAATAATTTCATAATAATTTTAAAATACAGAAACTATTCTGCCCATTACCATAATATCAAGCTTTTACAGAATACTAGTACACAACTAAAAATAACACAACAAAATACTAATTCAAGAGGAAAATATGAAAACAAAGAGACTTCTGGAAAAAGCAATATATTGTGAAGAACAATACTATGTCCTACAAAACTATAAAAATCGTCGGGTTACGCTTTTCTCCAACCCGACCTACACTGTCTCCTAACTGGGCATGGATGAAGTTACAGTTTGTATGGATTCATGGATAATATCAAGTACCCTGTCTAATTCATCAGTCTTGATAATTAACGGCGGCATGATAATGATGATATGTCCCAGCGGTCGTATTAATAAACCGCGCTTCCTGGCTTCGAGGCATACCTGAATCCCCACCCGTTCTTCCCATGGATATGGTTCTTTTGTGGTTTTATCTTTTACCAATTCGATGGCGGCGATAAGGCCACATTGTCTGACGTCTCCAACGTGATTAAGAGATTCAAAGGGCTTGAGTTTAGTCCGTAAGTGGTTAATCTTAGGTTCTAAACTTTCTACGATATGTTCCTTCTCAAATAGCTCCATACTTGCCAGCGCTGATGCACAGCCTAAAGGATTTCCGGTGTAGGTATGTCCGTGGAAGAAGGTTTTTAGTTCAGCATATTTACCCAAAAAGGCATTGTAAATTTCTTCTGTGGCGAGTGTGGCGGCTAATGGCATATAGCCTCCATTAATACCTTTTGACAGGGACATGATGTCTGGAACAACATCTTCATGTAAGCAGGCAAACATCTTGCCTGTTCGCCCAAACCCCGTAAGCACCTCGTCCAAAATAAGCAGGACGTTATACTTCTTGCACAAGGCGTGTACACCTGATAGATAACCTGACGGATGGATGATCATCCCCCCTGCCCCTTGCACCAGCGGCTCCATAATCATAGCGGCAATACGACCAGAATTTTCCTTTAGAATATCTTCCAATTTATCAAGACACGCCAGAGA
The DNA here is from genome assembly GCA_016873155.1 of Planctomycetota bacterium. Classification (GTDB taxonomy): domain Bacteria; phylum Planctomycetota; class Brocadiia; order Brocadiales; family Brocadiaceae; genus Wunengus. The sequence continues at coordinate 22,687 of VGXX01000026.1, forward strand.
GCAATTTTGGGGCTTTTTTCCCAGTGGACAGCGATAGCAATACGGCGAGGGGGCAAGGTGTGTTTTAAAATACAACGGACGAAAAGCGCCGTGAAATAATTCTATTCCGCCGACACTCATCGTACCAATGGTATCTCCGTGGTAACCGTACTGTAAGGCCACAAACTCCGTCTTGGCCTTAAACCCCTTGTGCTGCCAGTACTGGAAGGCCATTTTCAGGGCAACTTCATTCGCCGTAGAGCCGTTATCTGAATAAAAGACCTTTTCCAATCCTTTCGGCGTGATATCTACAAGTTTTTTCGCTAATTCGATGGCTGGTATATTGGACGGACCCAGTAGTGTGGTATGTGCAATCTTGTCGAGTTGTCTTTTTATCGCATCGTCGATTTCTTTCTTGCGGTGGCCGTGCAGATTGCACCACATGGAAGAAATGCCATCTATGTATTCATTGCCATTGATGTCCTTAAGGAAAACACCGCTTCCTTCTTCGATAATGAGGGGCGTTTCTTTCACATAATCCTGCATCTGGGTGAAAGGATGCCAGAGATACTGTTTGTCCCAGGTTTGTAATTGTTCTTTATAAGTTTTATTAATCATTTTTGACAGAAAATTTAATGTTAGGACAAATGGGGACAAATGTTTGAACCTGCCACATACTGCAAGGGTAGTTGTTCCAAAGTACATATATTCCAGCGTCTTCACAACCAAATCCCCCTAATCAAACGAGGATCAAGGGGGTTTTAGCATGGGGTTCGGTTTTGTTTCCTGCTATTTAAAGCATCTTTTTTGTCAATCTACTTATATCCGACATTACAAATTTCTTATATGTATCAAGAAACACAATACGATTCACGTCAGTGTGCCCCCATTTCTACCCTTATTTTGTTACCTCTATCCACTCTAAAATATTTCTGGGCATTTCCCTGATTGATGGAGACCTCAAGGAAACCTGCGCTTCCAATGAGGACAAGCGGCTCTCCAGACTCGGCATCTATATAGGTCTTGCTCAACCCAATTATTTTCTTTTTCCCAATAGTTGTTTCTATAGTATCATATTTTAAAAGCATCTTATCTTTAGAAGTTTTCTCGAATGCGTCTGGCTTCTTACTTCTGACTTCCGGCTTCTGACCTCCAGCCCCTTTTATCAGATATTCCTTAGTGATATTGGTAATAAGATTTCCAAATCGGTCGATATAGATGATCTGTCCTTCCACCTGCCCTGCTTTTTTCTGGACCGGCTTGGGCATATCGAGTTGCTCCAATTGGTTAACCCTGATACCAAATTGTTGTGGTTTTACACCCAGAGACAAATGCGCTGCGACGGGTGCAAAGACGTCCCGACCGTGAAAAGTACTGGATGGTGACGGTAAGAAATATTTGCTGTTCGTTACGCGAATGATACTTTTCGGTCTCTCTTCATGAACAATAAAACTGAGAAGACCATTATCAGGCGCAAGAAAAAAGTAATCTTTTGTTTCAACACAAACGATGTCTCTCCTGCTTCCTACCCCGGGATCAACAACTGCTACATGGATAGTTTTTTCAGGAAAGTATTTATAAGATGTAGAGAGGAGATAAGCGCCGCTGAATGTGTCTTGAGGAGGAATGCTATG
>VGXX01000027.1 GCA_016873155.1 Planctomycetota bacterium
GTCTTTCATAGAAGACGAGAAACTGCACGCCAAAAGACTTCGGGCTTTATTATCCACTCAGAATGAAACAGTTCAGGCAAAGGGCAAGAGCGCCGCAAATCCCCGGGAAAGATTGATTACTATCTTCCAGAATATGGGTGACGAATTGAAGAAGAAGGTCAACGTCAACACCAACGACATAGAGGCTGTAAAGCTGGCTATGGGGATTGAAGAAGAGGGGATTAAATTTTATGAACAGGCTGCCAAAGAATCTCAGAATAAAAAGGATAGTGAGACGTATCGTTTTCTTGCCGGTGAGGAAAAGACGCATTTCAGCATATTAAAGAACACCCTTGAATACCTGGAAGACAACGAACTGTGGGAGGCAGAGAGCGAGGGGCGTATCTACGACATGTGGATGAATATGGTGAATAAAAAACTATGAAGGAAATACGAATTCATGCAAGGGCGGGGCAGGGTGCCATTACTACGGCGGCATTATTGGGTACCGCGGCATTTAGGGGAGGCAAGTTTGCCCTGGCATTTCCTCATTTTGGCGCCGAACGTATGGGGGCGCCCATGAATGCCTTTGTACGCCTCAGCGACCGGGTGATACGCTTACGCAGTCAGGTATACGAACCTGATTATTTGATAGTGTTAGACCCATCTTTGATGCGTGGGTTTGATGTTTTTGAAGGGTTTCAACCCGGTGGTGTTGCAATTATAAACCACCATGAAAAGGTACAATGTCCGAAACCAATTCAAAATGTCAAGGTGTTTACTGTCCCTGGAAACGATATTGCAACTGAAGTTTTGGGGCGTCCTATTGGCAACACAACGATTTTAGGCGCATTTGCAGCAGCAACGAACGAGTTTGGATTAGAGTCGCTTCAACAAGCAATTTTAGAGCGTTTCTCAGGTGAGGTTGCTAAAAAGAATGCAGAAGCAGCCCGCCGTGGATACGAATACCTGATGCAATATTGCAAATAAAAGAAAGGCGATAATGTGATTATTCCTGTTACTTCAAAACCTCGCACAAGTAAGGCAAATAAAACTGGTACCTGGCGCTCTGGCAAGAAACCCCACTTTATTCAGAAGGAATGTATTGCCTGCCGTTTATGCGTGATGGTATGTCCGGAAGGCTGCATTTCAGGTGATAAACGGTGTACTTATATTGCCGATTACAAATATTGCAAGGGATGCGGTAATTGTGCGGCTGTCTGTCCTGTTGCAGATATTGAAATGGTAAAGGAGGAGTGGTGGCGTGAGACGATATCTTGAAGGTTCACATGCTGTTGCAGAGATCGTGCGATTGTGCAAGGCACAGGTGATCTCTGCCTATCCGATAACACCGCAGACCCACATCGTAGAGTCGCTGGCGCAAATGGTAGCCGACGGCGAACTCAATGCAGAATTTATTAATGTTGAAAGTGAACATTCAGCGGCATCTGTAGTCCAGGGGGCAAGCGCCACTGGCGTAAGGACCTATACGGCTACCACGTCGCAAGGGTTGCTTTATATGATCGAGGTGCTCTATAGTATTGCGGGATTGAGATTGCCGGTAGTTTTGACCTGTGCCAACCGGGCGGTTTCCAGTCCCATTAATATATGGAATGACCATCAGGATTCCGTGACGGTGCGGGATGCAGGCTGGCTGCAGTTTTATGCGGAAAATAATCAGGAGGCATGCGACCTGCATTTAATGGCTTACCGTCTTGCAGAAGACCATAATATTATGCTGCCGGTCATGGTGTGTATGGACGGATATATCCTGACTCATGCATACGAGGTAGTAGATTTGCCGGAACAATCGCAGGTAGACAAATTTCTTCCTGATTTTAAACCCATCCATTGTCTCAATCCGGATGAGCCTGTTTCTATGGGAGTTCTTATGGGGCCGGAATCGTACATAGAGACACGCTATGCGATTCATCAAACCATGATGGATGCGTTGAATGTTATTCCCGGTATTGCCGATGAATTTGAACAGGTGTTTGGCAGAAAGGTCCATTGTCTGATAGAAAAGTACCGATTGGAAGATGCTACACAGGTCTTTGTCGCTATGGGTTCGATGGTTGGAACGGTCAAAGAAATAGTTGATGGATTGCGAGAAGACGGGCAAAAGGTGGGTTTGTTAAAGGTAATTGCACATCGCCCATTTCCCAAAAGAATAGTGTATGAGGCATTAAAAAATGCCAGAGAAATTGCCGTGCTTGAAAAGGCTATTTCTCTGGGAGAAGAAGGGCCTTTGCTTTCGGATGTCAAGTCCGCTTTTTGTGGGCAGGGTAATCAGCCCAAGATCAGCGGCTTTGTCCTGGGGTTGGGTGGAAGAGATATTACGAAGAAATCTATCCTTGAGGTACACGACGCTCTTTCAGGTTCGCAGGTAGACGTAAAATTTATAGATTTAAAAATCTAAAAGGAATCAAAAAATGGTTACGGAACTCTTTTCATCAGGTCATACGGCATGTGCAGGATGCGGACAGGCATTGGGCGCCCGTCTGGTTGTAGAAACGACAGGACCAAACGTCATCATTGCCAATGCTACCGGATGCCTGGAGGTATTTACCTCCAGATACCCGGAATCTGCCTGGGGAGTGCCGTGGATCCATTCATTGTTTCAGAATGCGGCCGCCGTTGCATCTGGAGTGGAGGCAGCCCTGAGAATTAAAGGTAAATTGGATCAAGTCAGGGTTATATCACAAGGGGGCGATGGCGCGACTGCCGATATCGGGATGGCCTCATTATCGGGCATGTTCGATCGTGGACATGATATCCTGTATGTCTGTTATGATAATGAAGCTTATATGAACACAGGGGTGCAGCGGAGCGGGTTAACCCCATTCGGTTCGCGCACGACTACGAGTCCCTCAGGGAAAAAATCCTTCGGCAATCCTAGGCCAAAGAAGAATATCCCTGAAATAGCCAATGCCCACAACGTTCCTTACGTTGCTACCGCATCTGTTGCCTTTCCGAAGGATTTGCAAAAAAAGGTAAAAAGGGCGCTTTCCATAAGAGGACCGAAATATATTCAGATATTTGTCCCTTGTCCTCTTGGTTGGAGGCATGATCCCGGACTCACCTATGAGATTGCGAAGCTTGTCGTGGAGACTGGTCTATATCCCATACTGGAATATCAGGACGGAAAGCTCATATCGGTGAAAACAATTGAAGCTGCAAAACCCGTAGATGAATACTTGAAACTTCAGGGCCGTTATGCGCATCTTTTCACAGAAAGAGGTAAAGACGAAATAGCCAAAATACAGACCATTGCAGACAGCAATATTAAAAAATACGGCCTTTTGAAAGAGGGAAAAGAGGCACAGAAAAAAATGGCGGCAGAAAAACTTGCAGAAGAAAAGATATTTACGACTGCGGAATTGTCAAAGTGCGACGGTAAAGATGGCCGGCCTGCTTATTTTGCATACAAAGGAAAAGTGTATGACACTGCCGGCAGTGATCGGTGGGCAGATGGCGCGCATTATAATACGCATTTTGCCGGCAGTGATTTGACCGACGCATTAGTGGAAGCCCCTCATGGAGATGAAGTGTTTGAGAGATTTAAAATTGTTGGGGTTTTAAAAGCTTGATTATGAATAATGAAAGAATAGACTCATTCCGTATAGAAAAAGATTATCTGGGTGAAATGCGAGTCCCAAAAGACGCTTACTATGGGGTGCAGACTGCCAGGGCTATTGAGAACTTCCCCATCAGTGGCCAAACTTCTCAGCCGGTATTTACCACGTCAATTGTACAGATAAAAAAGGCGGCTGCGATGGTGAATGTAGAGCTTGGCTGTCTCGATAGCAAGATAGGCAATATGATTATTCTGGCGTGTGATCGCATTCTGAATGGTGAGTTTCAGGATCAATTCGTGGTGGACGTGTATCAGGCAGGCGCTGGAACATCCCACCATATGAACGTAAATGAGGTTGTTGCCAACATCGCAATTGAAATGCTTGGCGGCGCGAAAGGGAACTATTCGGTGGTGCATCCAAATGATCACGTTAATTACGGACAGTCTACGAATGACGTCTATCCCACCGCCATGCGCATTGCGGCGTTACAATCGTCTAAAAGACTCATCAAGAATTTATATGCATTGACCGAGACTTTTAGCCAGAAGGCAAAATCATTTGATCCAATTGTAAAATCCGGTCGCACCCACCTTCAGGATGCTGTGCCCATCCGTGTCGGCCAGGAGTTTTCGGGGTATACAGCATCACTGCTTAAGGCAGAGAGAGGAATTGAAAGGGCGAGTGAAAGTTTAAAGGATTTGGGAATCGGCGGCAGCGCCGTGGGTACGGGAATCAATACGCATCCGGAATATGCCGGTAAAGTAGTCGAAAAACTCAGAAAGATGACAAACCTTGACCTCAGGGAATCAAAAAATCGGTTTGAGTCCATGCAGAGCAATGCGCCGTTTGTGGAATTCTCAGGCGCCCTCCGCACACTGTCTGTAGAACTCATACGTATAGCCAACGATCTGAGATTGATGAATTCCGGGCCAAATACAGGACTGGCGGAGATAGAGTTGCCGGCAGTGCAGCCGGGATCTTCTATTATGCCCGGGAAGGTAAATCCTGTTATCCCGGAGATGATGAACATGGTGTGCTTTTCGGTGATAGGTAATGATGTGTCGATTTCACTGGCTGCGCAGGCGGGACAGTTTGAACTTAATGTTATGATGCCGGTAATCCAATATAAACTGCTCGATTCCGTCTTTATCCTGACCAATGCAGTCAAAATATTCAATGAGAAATGTATCAGCGGCATAACCGTACATGCGGCAAAGTGTCAGGACTATGCCATACGAAGCCTGGGGATTGTTACCGTCTTGAATCCCATTATAGGCTATTCAAAGGCGGCTGAGGTGGTGAAAGAATCGATGAAAACGGGGAAATCTGTAAAAGAGATTATCCAACAATGGGGACTCCTCTCGGCGGATCAGTTAGATAAGGTATTGTCTCCCATCTCCATGACTGAACCCAGTGCGAAGGAAGTCTCTGTGTAAGCGTCAAATTTTGTATTTTTACTTTAAGGATTAGCAAAAGGGGGGTGTGAGATATGGAAAATATTGTCGTGTAAAGTATTCATGTAAGTTTTTTGTAATAGCGGCAGATACAGGTGATACAGAGGCAACGTTCCAGGCATACAGCGGATTATTAACAAAGGCATGTTTCGAATGTCACCGAAGACTCCGGGACACAAAATAGCTGTTGGGAACCGATGATTATGAGCGTGATTTCAATATTTGAGAAAGGGGCATGCCGATGAAAATATTTGGTCAAATGCGATATGTGTTAATTTGTGGATTTGTAGTAACTGCGGTAGCTATTTCTTACCCATGGAAGGGTAATATTGTTTTGGGGAAAGATGTTGAGACCCACCATGGTTCAGAACTTACGCCTACCCGTTCACTCATGCAGGTAATCAGTTCTCATACGTCCAGGATACTTGATGCCATAATGATTGGCGATCATGATGCTGTGGTGAAGGAGTCCAATGCGGTGACAGAAAACTGCGAAGCCATATTGAAGAATTTCTTTCCGGAGGGTGGAAAAGCCGGCGAGTGGTTCAAGGAAACGGGAAAGGATCCGAACAAATCAGAGGATATAAAGGCCGTAAAGAAGGATTTCGAAAAATACTTGAAAGCAGTTGTTGATGCCTCGAAGAATATTGCCGAAACTTCTAAAAAACAAAACATTGTAGAGACTTACAAAAGCTTTGATGCGATGTTGAAAAATGCCTGTTTTTCCTGTCACGAGGCTACCAGGCCAAAATGGCCGGAATGGCCGGATTGGATGAAGATAAGCGGAGGTTAGTAAAATTTAATGTGTTTGTTTTATTTGAAGAAAGGAGACGTTGTTATGAAAAGATTGAGGATTTTAAGTGTTGGTTTAATGGGTTTGAGTCTGGCAGGATTCATAAGTGTTGTTAATCCTGCTAACGTTATTCTGGCAGAGGAAAAGGTCGTTCTCCACGAGCACGTTGATGAACCTACCCAGGTGTTGATGAACGAGATTGCAAAGCGTGTAAATAATATACTTGACGGAATACTGGTGGGAAGTTTTAAGTACATTGTCCAGGAGGCGGGCGCTGTTGTAGACCAGAGTTACAAAATAAGCGCAACGTTTTTCCCCGTTGATCCAAAGGAAAACAAGTGGTTTAAGCGGGCTAAAATAGACCCAAATGATTCAGAGAAGATTACCAGACTGAAGGAGGAATTTGATGGCTATCTAAAAGGGATAGCATCGTCGGCGCTGGAGGTTCAAAAAGCGGCTGCATCAAATAATCAGGAAGCAACCTTTAAATCCTTCATAAAAATGGTTGAAAAGACCTGTTTTGAGTGCCACAAAAATCTTCGTGACAAACAAATACCTATCGAAAATCGTTAAATCTCAATTTTCAATAGGGGGTGAAAAAGAAAGTGCAGAATATTTAAAAACATCTGCACTTTCTTTTATTTTAAAGATTGATTACGGAATACGAGGTAGTGTAAAATATGGCAAAATGGCAATGTCAGGTGTGCGGGTATATTTACGATCCGGAAGACGGCGATCCGGATCATGGTGTTAACCCTGGAACACCTTTTGAGAATTTACCTGACGACTGGGTGTGTCCTTCCTGCGGTTCGGGTAAAGACATGTATAAGAAACTGGTTTAATGTTAAAAAATTCATTGAGTTACTGTGTGGTACGATTGATTTATTAACTGAAAAATAAGGAGAAAATATGGCGAAATGGGAGTGTCGGGTCTGTGGTTATGTATACGATCCGGCAAAGGGCGATCCTGATAATGGTGTTAATGCCGGAACGGCTTTTGAAAATTTACCTGAAGACTGGGTGTGTCCTTCTTGCGGTGCAAATAAAGACTTGTTCGATAAGCTCGATTAATGGTGTCCTTCTTTCATAATACTTTTTCTCAATAACTTTTTATGTCAAAATTATTACAAAAACAGCGCTTGAAACTTTATGTATTTGTTGCAGGGATGTTAGTATCTTTTTATTTTGGAAACAGCGCTTTAACGAATACAGAGCAGACGGCGAAAAGCAAACCGGACGTTACGTATTCAAATCCTTACTTCAAAGGCACCAAAGAAGAAAGAGACGCCCAGGTTAAAAGGATATCAGCGCTTTTTGGAGTAGAATGTAATTTTTGCCATAATGAAGATTTGACGGTATTTACAGAGGAAGGGGAGAAATCGAAGATGATGATGAAGGCATCTGTTGCCCTGGGGGTTGACTGTGACCACTGCCATGTCGATAGAAAGCATTATAAAGAAAATGAACAAGAGGCGAAAAGAATGTTCGAGCTGTCTGAAATTATGGGGACGGAGTGCAGCTTCTGTCACGCCGGGAAGGATAAGCTTACCCCAAAAGGGGAAAAGTCCAAAACTGCCTTCGTAACCCGTGCCTGGGCTACTGAAGGGACGAAGCAATGCCTTGAATGCCATATTGAGAAAAAACAGTTCGCCTTGAATTTTTATGGTTGGCAGGTACTGAACGCCATGAAGGGGTTGAAGGGGATGTGAATAAGGATTACGATGTAATCATTATCGGGGGAGGCCCTGCCGCCCTCGCTGCGGCCGTTTATACCTGTCGTGCGCTATTGAAGACTCTGATCCTTGAAAAAAAATATTTGGGTGGTCAGTTAGTAGGTACTGAGTTGATTGAGAACTATCCTGGATTCCCGGAGGTCATTAGTGGTTTTGAATTGACACAACGAATGGAGGCACAGGCCAAACGGTTTGGCGTGGAAATTCGATATGAAGAAGTCTTGAAATTGGATGTAGAGAACGGCTTAAAGGTCGTAACGACAGATACTGATAAATATGGAAGCCATATAGTTATTCTAGCAACCGGCGCAGACCCCAAAAAATTAGGTGTGCCAGGTGAAGATGAGTTTTACGGTAAGGGAGTGAGTTATTGTGCAACATGCGACGGCGCTTTCTACCGGGGCAAAAACGTCGTTGTCGTCGGTGGAGGCGATTCTGCCATAACCGAAGGTATTTTCCTGACCAAATATGCCCAAACCGTACAAATAATACACAGAAGGGATGAGTTTAGAGCCACAAAGATTTATCTGGACGATGCCTTTTCGAATCCAAAGATAAAAGTGATACTCAACACGCTCATTGAAAGTATCCACGGGAAGGAAAAGGTGGATGGCGTTGTTACCCAAAACGTTGTGACAAAAGAAAAGAAGGACATTCCCTGCGACGGGGTTTTTATTTTTATTGGCAGTTCACCCAATACGGGTTTTTTGGGTAATTTGTTATGTGTGGATGCCGGCTGCCATATTGAGACAAACATACATATGGAAACGGCGGTCGAAGGGCTGTATGCCGTTGGCGACATTCGGAAAAATTCATACCGGCAAATTGCGACTGCAATAGGAGAGGGAGTCACGGCGGCCATTGCAGCCGAGCACAAATTGGCTGAGTTAAAAGCGTCAGGTAAAACAAGGAAATAAACTTTAAAAAATGTAAAAGGAGGGGGAGGATGGCGACGATGGATGTAAAAGAAATTGTTAAACAAGCTGCGCAGCAGGAAGAGAAAGCTCACAAATTTTATACGGACGCATTAAAGTTCGTAAAAGATGCAGCAGCGAGGGTGTGGATAAAGGAACTTGCTGATGAAGAATTGAAACACAAGGAAATGTTGCAAAAATTTGATGCCTCTAAAATCAAACAGTTCAAACCCGCTAAAATTCACGACCTTCATATTACTGAATATCTCGTTGATAAAGACGTTCATGAAATCAAGGATTTTCAGGATGTGCTGATTGTCGCTATGAAGAAAGAACAGAAATCTTATAACTTTTATGTCGGTATGGCCAAGTCGGCAGACAGTGCGGATGTAAAGAAACTATGCAAGGTCCTGGCCCAGGAGGAGCTCAAACACAAGCATAAGCTCGAACTGTATTACGACGACATCGTCTTTAAAGAAGACTAGACGTACTACTGGGTCTTGCTTTAATATTTTGAAAAAAAGCCTTGTTCCAAACTAATTTGGAACAAGGCTTTTTTGTTACGTAAAATGGCAAGACCGACGGGCCTCGACTCCGTCAGTATAATTATTTGCTAATTATTACTTACAGATTTTAACACCTCAAAAATACCGTCACCAATGTGTCACCAGGATTAGGGAAGTGCTGTTAGCTTTATCACGGGTTAGCAGCATTTTTTTTATTTTGAGGCATATTGTTTTTTGATTATTTTGGTTTGACATGATAAATCAGAACAGTTAAGATGTCTTTTGGAAATTGTGGAATCCATGGTTTTTTGGTTAGCCTTTTTCTTTTGAGGTAATAGGCATGAAGGACATTGTAAAGACAGCCATAAAGAAGGTAACGCTTGAATTAATTTATCAGGTGGTAGATGAGCGTACTGAGGAAATTCTTACGAAGGTAGATGAGATAAAGAAAAAGCAGGAGGAGGATTTTAGGTATCTTGTTCAAAAGATTGATAGTCAAATTGGGAGTGTGAGGAGCGAAATAGGGCAATTACGAGGTGAGATAGGAGCTGTTAATCAAAGGATAGATACAGTCATTCAGATATTGATGACAATTCAGCAGGGGCAAAAGTAGTAAATTTTTTTTAATACTTTTTACGTACTGAATGTGTTTTCTTTTGGTTTTGAAGCTGGAAGGTAATTTGTATGCTTTAATGCCTTCAATTTTTTGATTCTAGGGACGTTTTGGGGGGAAAACGTTAAATCTTGATTTGTAATGATATAAAAAAACGAGGCCGACGGGACTCGAACCCGCAACATCCAGATCGACAGTCTGGTACTCTAACCAATTGAGCTACGGCCCCTGATTTAATTATTTATACTCTTATTTACAGACAATGGTGGGCGATATAGGACTCGAACCTATGACCCCTTGCTTGTAAGGCAAGTGCTCTAGCCAATTGAGCTAATCGCCCGTAAGAGATTTCAAAGTATATCATCTCGTATTTTGTGAGTCAATAAAATTCTACCGCTTCCATGTGATCGGTAAAAAGAGAAGTATCAAACTATAAATTTCCAGCCTGCCCAAAAGCATACAGAAACTTAATATCCACTTACCGGCATATGACATATCACTAAAATTAGCCATGGGACCAACCTTCACCAGTCCTGGCCCGCAGTTTGCCATGCATGTTGCTACAGCAGAAAAAGCGGTAATTATATCTGTGTTTAACGCAATGAGCGCCAGGGAAGAAACACCAAAGAATCCCAGATACACGACAAAGAATACAGAACACTCTGTAATAATTTCTTCGCTTACCGATTCGCCGTTGAGCTTTACATGTTTTACCATGCGTGGTCTTAAAATCCTGCCAAATTCCCGCATGCTCGATTTCAGCAACAATAATATTCTCACGCATTTTATACCGCCGCCAGTTGAGCCGGCGCATGCACCGATAAACATAAGTAAGATCAGTAAAAACCGGCAGGCATTAGGCCATAAATCATAATCTGCAGAAACGTGACCGGTTCCCGTGCATACGGTTATTATCTGAAAAAACGCATATCGAAAAGAATTTCCTAAATCATAGTAACGATTGTCCTTGATCCCACCACTAAAGGATTCGGATTGACTGAAGTATAAAACCAAAGCAACAAACACGATTGCTATCAAAATCAAGACTGCAAAGAATTTAAGCTCGGAATTTTCAAGGATTTTTTTGAATTTTTTCTGAAAGCCCCTGTAGTAAAGTGAAAAGTTACATCCGCAGATAAACATAAAGACTGCGGTTACAATTTCCACATACAGGCTGTTATAGTATGCAGTGCTTGTATTTTTTATAGAGAACCCCCCAGTAGATACGGTCGTAAAGGTATGGCATATCGCATCAAAAACAGCTATACCGCCGCAGAAGAGCATCACTATCATAGAGGCGGTAAAGATAATATAAATAATCCATAGTAGTTTCGCAGTCTCACCGATTCTGGGTCTTAATCTGTCCGCTGTAGGGCCGCTTACCTCGGCGCTGAAAAGCTGGTAGCCACTCACTCCCATAGCTGGCAGCAGGGCAACGAAGATGACGATGATACCCATGCCGCCTAACCAGTTGGTGAATGCCCTCCAAAAAAGGATACTATGTGGCAATATCTCAACGTCTTTGAAAATCGATGAGCCGGTTGTTGTAAAACCGCTGGTCGTTTCGAAAACGGCGTCGCAATACGTTGCGCATACGCCCGAATACCAATAGGGGAGAGCGCCTAAAAAGATACACACAAGCCAGCTAAAGGTGACAATGGCGATACCTTCCCGGATATTTATATCGCCATTTTTTTTTCTAAAGAATGCCTTACTCAACCCACCCAGAACGCCTGTTATGATGATGGTATAAATAAATGCCCATACGGCTGAATCGTCTTCATAATAAAAGGCCACGCCCAGTGGAATAAGGAGTATCCCTGCCAGCATAAGCACAAGGTTGCCTACCGTACACAATACAATGGAAATGTTCATAAGGGATGCACTCTAATAAAGGTAATTTTTCCGTTCAGTCTTTTTTGCCGGAGAAGAGGGATTGAATCTTTTCGATGGCGTTGGGGAGGGTGAAAACGATGACACTCTCACCGGGGTTTATGCGAGTATTGCCGGTTGGTATCTGCATGACGCCTTCACGCACAATGGCGCCCAGAATAGAGCCTTGCGGGAAGGATATTTCTTTCAGAGGCTTACCCACGATCTTAGAGTCTTTCTCTGCCACCAGCTCCATAGCCTCGGCCTCGCTGTTGTAAAATTTTACGACAGAAAGTGCGTGTCCGCGTCTGATATGTTGTAATATAGAGCCGACGGTAATCAGTCTTGGATTTATTACAATATCCATACCTAATGAATTAATAATGGGTACAAAGGCTGGGTCTACTGTAAGTACGATTGCTTTCTTTGCACCGAGTCTTTTCGCTAATAACGCAGACAGGATGTTGGATTGCTCGTTTTCAGATAAAGCCACAAAGAAATCGGCAATATCAATAGATGCCTCCTTCAGAAGGTCTATATCAAGGGCGCTGCCCTGGAGGACGATGGTTTTGTCAAGCACCGTTGCGGCCTGCTGTGTCTTTTCCCTGTCAGCTTCAATTATTGTAACGCCGATCTTCTGCTCCTCCAGTTTTTTTGCCAGTTCAAGGCTTGCACGGTTTACACCGTAAATAATGACTTTTTCGACCTCGTCCGCGCGTCTGTTGACCATCGGGAGGAAGTAAGGTAATGCCTCTTTGGCTACCAGCACGAAAATGTTGTCGTGAGGCATTAACTGTGTCTCGCCTTTTGGTATAAGCATCTCTTCATTTCGTTGAATGGCAACGATGAGAAAGGAATCGGTAGATTCGATTTCCCTTAGTTCCGAGAGTTTTTTCCCTGCTATTGGGGCATCGGCCGGTACGTTAAACCCCCGCAAGAGGATGTCTCCTGCGGTGAAATCAGCCACATAGATGGAACCGGGAGTTTCAATAATATTCAGGATGGAATTAATGGTGATCTTTTCCGGGTTTACAACGTGGTCTATATGGAATTCATTTTGGTGTAAGACAGATTGTTCATCGGTAAATTCGGGGTTTCTTATCCTGGCAACTTTGGTTTTGACTCCATAACTGTGGGAGAGCATGCATACAACCATATTGATCTCATCACTGTTGGTAACGGCCAATACCATATCGGCATTTTTTATTCCGGCTTCTTCCAGGATTGCAGGCGAACTGGCGCTCCCTGATACCACAGACACATCCAATTTTTCGGTAATCCGCTTTACCAGGTCAAGGTCTCTTTCTACTACGGATATGTCATGTCCCTCCTTTGATAACTGCCTTGCCAGGTTAAACCCAACGGCGCCGGCGCCAATAACAAGAATTTTCATGGTAGTATTATTGCCTCAAGCATGATTATTTTTTGTCCTCCGGCTGGGAGAGGCGCTCAGATTCCTCATTCTGGTTTGCCGTTTTTGTGGCGGAGAGTTCTAACACGCATAATTCTCTTAATTTCTGGAATTGTGGTTTAAGCTCATTTCCACCAAGATTTGGATCTTCTGCTATTAAATTATCGATAAGACTTTTTACCTTATCATACTTACCCTGTTCAACCTTATCATTGGCAATTTCCAGACGGCCTTGCCAGCACAATTGACTATTCTGAGGTGATTCTTTTATCCAGGTTACAAACCATTCCAAAGCCCGGTCGTATTGTTTCGTTTCTTTTAAACACTGAATGAGTTCTATTTTTATCGAATTGTCGTTGGGAAACCGCTTTACCAATTCTTCGTAAAGAGGCAGCGACTTTTGACAGTCTTTTAAGGCAAACAATGTTTTTGCCAATTTGGTTTTGGTTTGCAAAATCTTTTCCTGGCGTTCGGGCTGTTTTGAATATTCTGTAAGTTGTCTTTCAAGGACGGCTTCAGCCCTTTTGTAATCCTTGTTGGTGTAAAAGGTGTTTGCCACGGTATCCATTACTTCGAAGTTCATGTTTTTGATGTTCACGAGAGATTCCGCCGCTTGTTCTGCTACTCGCTTGTCGATGTCCTGAAGCGCTTTTATCAACGATTCTATTGCTTGTTGATTTCCAATTTGTCCTAATGCCGTCACTGCTGATTCCCGTACCCGTGCACTGGTATCGGAGAGTAGTTTGATGAGCGAATCAACACAGACAGGGTCTCCGATTTTGCCCAGGCTATCGGCGGCATACCAGCGCACACGTTCCTGTCCATCGTTCAGGGCAGCAATTAGAGACTCTACGGCACGGGTGTCACGAAGCTTACCAAGTGAAGCGGACGTGCATTCTCTTATTATTGATTCTTTATGGTTTAAGAAGGCAATGAGAGGTTCCACTGCCCTTGTGTCCCCAATTTGTCCCAGCGCTTCTATAATAGCACATACAATAGTCAGGTTGGTGTTACTGTTTAATGCTGAAATAAGAGATTCTACAGCCTCCGGTCTTCCGAGTTTGCCCAAGGCTACGGCACTTTTTTCCCGTACAATCAAACTCTCGTCTCCCAGGGTATAAACAAGGGGATTAACAGCCCTCTCATCTCCAATTTCTCCCAAGGTCTGAATTACCTCAATACGTACCTCTTCCTGTTTGTCGGAAGCAGCATCAATCAACACATTAATTATAGACGGGTCTTTGATCTTCACCAATTCTTTTGCGGCGAATATCCTTATTTCGGGATAATCGCTCTTTATAGCTTCAATCAAGGGTTTTGGGTCAGATTTGTCCGGTCTGAGTTCGAGCAGTTTAATCGACTTTTGAGCTATTTCAAGTTTCAGATGTTCAAATTTTGATTCAAACTGTTTCGTGTTTTCTTCCTGTTTTAATACGATGTCTTCCAGCCATTGTTCCCGCGTTTTTGACTTATTACGAATCCACCATTCCTTCCACCATGACGGATCATTATCATCGGCCTGTTTTGTAATCTTTTCGAGAGAATTCTTCGCTACTTCTCTCAATCCCCGGTCGTCGGTCGCAAGCATTTTAATCAAGGGTTCGACTGCGTCCCGATTATTGGTATTGCCCAGCGCCTTTGCCAGCAACATCTTAGTATTTAAAGATCGTTGAGGATCAAGCATTGCTTCCGACATCTTTCGTACTGAAGTTCTTGTTTTTGACATGCCGAGTGTTTCCGCTGCCGCCGTCTGTAAAGTGACCGATTCACTATCAAGCAGTTCAATCATAATGTCAGTGGCACGATCATCCCTGGTAAATCCGAATGCTTTAATAATGGAAACCTGTACGTCTTCATTTTCTTTGCGATCCTTTAATATTTTTACGAGCGGTTCCTGTGCATCGAGGAGGTTTAATCCCAGGAGAGAAACAGCCGCAGAGCTTCGTATGGTGGGATCATTAGAATGCAACTGTTCTGTCCATTCTTCCAATTTGCGCCTGAGTTCGATGTCTGTCTTTGGCTCTGCTTTTTCTATAACAACCTTTCTCGGTGGCGTCGTACATCCCAATATACTTGTTAGGGTTACAGATGCTATTAATATTTTATAAAAAGATAATTTAATGCTTTTTTGCATACGTATTATTTACAACCTGCAAATATTCAACTAAATATATGACCAACATCCAAAAATTTCACAGGATTATTTAAAGTTTCGTAATGGAAAAGGTAAGCATTTGGCAAGGGCATAATAGTAGTTGTGATGTTGGATAAGGAATATTAGCAAATTTTACTTCTCAGGTCAATACAAAAGATACTCTCCCTAAATATTTTCTTCGATTTGTTATAAATTCCGTTTTACATTTAAAGTGAGATAAATATAATGTTGAACAATGCTTGTAAAACTGTTAATATTTTTCTCCCCATGCAAATGGGGAGCAGTGAAATCAATAATTTTTATCTAATTGAGAATATTGAATGCGTGGAAAGTTAATAGTCATTACCGGTGTCGATGGCAGCGGAAAGACGGTACAAACGAAGCTGCTCTGTGAGCGACTGCTGAAAGAGGGATATCCTGTAGTTACTACTGATTTTCCTCAATATGGCAAGACTTTCTTTGCTGATATGGTGATAAAATATCTTCGGGGTGAATTTGGCAGTGCGGACTCGGTGAGTTCCTATCTGGCGGCGCTCCTTTATGCAGGCGACCGCTGGGAGAGCAAAGAACAAATAAACATCTGGCTCAGTGAAGGCAAGATTGTTGTGTCGAATCGCTATGTGTGTGATAATATGGCGCACCAGGGTGGGAAAATTAATCACTCCCCTGACAAAGAAAAATTTTTCCAGTGGTTGGACAGGTTGGAACATCAGGTCTTTGCAGTTCCGAGGTCTGATTTAAATATCCTGTTATATGTGCCGGTAGAGATTGCTTACCAGCTTGTCGAAAAGAAAGAACAGCGTGCATACCTGGCAGGTGAAAAAAAGGATATCCACGAAGAGGATATAAACCATATGCGACATGCGCAGCAAACTTTCATGGAAATTGCTCAGGGAAAAAAGGATTGGATGATCATTGATTGTACAAAAGATGGCGCATTGATGTCTGAACAAATGATTGCCGATAAGGTATGGTATGCAGTTCAGGATATATTATGATGGAACGATGTCAAAAAATACGGACTGATCGAGGATTCCTATAAAAGCGTTCATATGGCAATCAGAAAGAAGATCATTATTATGGGGGCTGCAGGACGGGACTTTCACAATTTCAATCTTTGCTTTCGTGATAATCCTGAATATGAAGTAATTGCCTTTACCGCAGCGCAGATACCTAATATTGCAGGAAGACAATATCCTTCTTTGCTGGCGGGGAACCTGTATCCTATCGGAATTCCTATTGAGTCTGAACAAAAATTAGCCTCGCTTATAAAATTTCATAAGATCGATGAGGTGGTATTTTCTTACAGCGATGTTTCACATGAATACGTTATGCATAAGGCCAGCCTTGTAAATGCAATGGGCGCACGATTCACCCTTCTGGGCACCAGGGACTCAATGCTCAGGAGTAAAAAACCCATTGTGGCTGTCTGTGCCGTGAGAACCGGATGTGGAAAGAGTTCTGCTTCGCGAAAGGTCTGTGAGATTATCAAGGAAATGGGCAAAAAGGCGGTGGTCGTCAGACATCCCATGCCTTACGGCGACCTTGTTAAACAGCGCATTCAGCGATTTGCTGCGCAGGATGATTTCAAAAAGTATGATTGCACGATAGAAGAGATTGAAGAATATGAACCCCACATAGAGCAGCAAACCATTGTATTTGCTGGTGTAGATTATGAGGCTGTTTTAGCAGAGGCCGAAAAGGAGGCTGATATTATTGTGTGGGATGGCGGGAACAATGACATCCCTTTTTTTGTGCCTGATATTCATATCACCATCGTTGATCCCCATAGACCGGGGCACGAGCTTACTTATTACCCGGGAGAAACGAATTTTCTCCTTGCGGATATTATTGTTATTAGTAAAGAAGATACTGCAAAGGCAGTTGATATAAATCTTGTTAAGGAACACATAAAACTATCAAATTCAAAAGCCGCTGTCGTCGATGCAGCATTACCAATAACGGTTGAAAAGCCGGAACTTATAAAAGGTCGGCGTGTGCTGGTTGTTGAGGATGGGCCGACCCTGACACACGGCGGGATGGCCTTTGGCGCTGGAATGCTTGCCGCTGAAAAGTATGGGGCTGTGGAGGTCGTTGATCCAAGACCCTATGCCGTAGGATCGATTGCTGAAACATTCGGGAAATATCCTCACATTGGTAAGCTGTTGCCTGCGATGGGCTATGGGCATTCTCAAATAAAAGAATTAGAAGAAACGATTCGTCGTATACCATGTGATGTGGTAATTATTGGCACTCCCATTGATTTGAGGAAAATTATTCACATAGACAAGCCGACCAATCGTGTTCGGTATCTCTTGCGAGAAATAGGTACGCCTACACTTAAAGAACTCCTTGAAACTCGGCTGAATAAATTTGTGTAATATGGTGAAGAGGCATCGTGTTGTTGTAATAGCGTTGGGAGGGAATGCTTTAATCACGGAAGGGCAGCGGGGTACAATTGCAGAGCAATTTGAGAACACACGCAAGAGTCTGGACGGCATTGTCTACTGTTTAAAACAAGGGTATGGAGTAGTCATTACGCACGGGAATGGGCCGCAGGTGGGCAATCTGTTACTTATGGTGGAAGCCAGCCGGAATCAGGTACCCGAACTTCCCTTAGAAGTCTGTGTAGCGGATACCGAAGGTGCGATTGGGTATATGATCCAGCAGTCTTTAACCAACCGCTTGCGAAAAGAGGGGCTCGACAGGTGTGTCGTTACCGTGTTAACACAGGTTATCGTTGATAAGCACGACACTGCTTTTTCAAATCCCACAAAACCTATAGGGCCTTTTTTTGCCAGAGAAGATGCGGAACGGTTTCGTAAAGAAAAAGGGTGGCATATCGTAGAGGATAGTCACAGGGGATATCGCAGGGTCGTTGCGTCGCCTAATCCATTGAAAATTGTGGAAGATCGGGCGGTAAGAGGCCTATTAGAAGCAGGTGATATTGTCATTGCGGCTGGAGGAGGAGGTATTCCTGTTATTATGAAAGAAGATGGGGATCTGGAGGGAGTGGATGTTGTGGTCGATAAAGACCTTGCTTCCAGTGTCCTTGCAAGGGATATTAAAGCGGATTGTCTCATAATGATTACCGGTGTGGAACATGTCTTTTTGAACTTCAAACAGCCGAACGAACGTGCATTAAATGCTCTGACGGTAAAGGAAGCGGAAAGATATTTAAAAGAGGGTCATTTTCCTCCCGGGAGTATGGGGCCAAAAATTCAGGCGGCAATAAATTTCTTGAATTGGGGCGGAGAGGTGGCACTTATTGCGGCTATTGATAAGGTGAAGGAAGCGCTGGGAGGTGTCACGGGCACAAAAATTACAAAAAGTTGAAGCGATGGTACAGAAATATTTAAGGTGTTTATAAATCTATTATGAAAGAATAGCATTCTGTCAGATTCTTAAATATTTCAGTTTTTCCTCAATCTTTTCATAATCTCCAAGATAAACTGTCATCAAACTTTTCCAGAGCTTGCCATGATTCGGGACACGGAAATGCAAGAGTTCGTGGACTATGACATAATCGCCAATCTTTCTATCCAACTCAAGCAGTTCAGAATTGAAGTTCAGATTGCCGTTTGTTGAGCATGAAGCCCACTTGTTCATCATTGGTCTTAATGCCAATAAATTTACAGGAATATCTATTTCTTTGGCAAAATAATAGACCCTGTCCTTAAACTCTTTCTTATCTTTCCACTTGCCCATAGTTAAATGTTGTATGCCTTTTCTAACAAACTAAACAGGTAATCTATGAAGTCAGAAACCTTGTCCTCATCGCCTTCAATTATGTTTAAAACACCATAAAGTTCAATCCTTAACTCTCTTGCTTCCTGCTCGCTTATTTTCCAATGAGGATGTTCCTCGAAAGCGTCCCTAATCTTTTTTGTAGCAACGTCCGGCTTTTTCATCTTTTTATCTGCCAAGACCGTGTAAATAAATGATGCAAGACCATCAAAACCCTTTGCCTGCTGTTCTTTTTTCCTTTTGACTTCGCTCTCTATAAGGCTGGATAACTCATCTAAAATTTTCTGAGTTTCTTCCTGCCTGTCCTCATACCTTTGCTGTATATCCTGCGCCCTTACTGCAAGAGGTATCAAAGACAGGTCATCCGAATTCTCTTCTACATATTTCTCAATGCTCTTAATCAGGTTGATAACCTTTACATTGCTGTTCCTGGTCTTTTCTTTAATCTTCTTTAAGGTATCCTCGTCAATCTCAAAGATTTCAAAACCACCCTGCACTTTGTATATGTCTATGTGTTCCCTGACCAATTGATTGGTCTTTTTCAAAAATTCCCTGTCTATATTTACATTTTTGGCGAAGGCGTTTCTCACAATAGCGTATATTTCGGAGAGGAAATTATAGTCTTTTAAGTATGGTCTTAAAAACGCATCAGGCGAAATAATCTCATAGAGCGCCTCCAATTCCTTGTAAAGCTTGAAAAACTCCTTCCTCTTTGACTTATCTTTGAAATGTTCGATTAACTTGTCAGTTTCTTTGTCTGTGAGGGGACGAGATACCAACTTCAAATATGCTGGAGCATTCTGCTCCATCTTTGTCTTGAACAGGCTTTTCAGCAAATCAATACTCTTGATAACGGCGCTTACTTCCTCTGAATCAAACGCTAATGCCTTCTCCAGCTTGTCAAATATGCCAATAAAGTCCAATACGAAACCGTGCGGCTTTTTCATATTCCGTTCTTCGTTCTCATAGGGTCTGTTTACCCTTGCGATTGCCTGAAGCAGCGTATGGTCTCTCATGGGCTTATCCAGATACATCGCATAGAGGATCGGGGCGTCATAACCAGTGAGTAGTTTCTCCGTCACTATTAAAATCTTAGGGCAGGTATCCTGTTTGACAAATGTTTTTCTGATTTCCTTTTCTTTTTCTGTTGTAAGATGATATTTCCTGAGATGAGGCGGGTCGTTGTGATTGCCTGTATAGACTACAGAGGAATATTCCGTGGGTAAATATTTATCCAATGCCTTTTTGTACAAGGCGCAGGCCTCCCTATCAACACCTACTAAAAATGCCTTATATCCCAAAGGCTCTACACATTCTTTATAATGATGAGCCACGAACTCTGCTACCTTATCAATCCTCTTTTCGCCTTTTAAGAAATTGCGGGTGTTGATTGCCCGCTCAAGGATTTTATTTAATTCGTCAATGTCGCTGACGCCTTCTGCCTCTGCCAGACTCCAGAACTCTTTCTCAAGGGTTTCTTTGGGAACTAATAGTTCATTGGGAGCTAAAGAATAATATAAAGGCAAGGTCGTGCCGTCTCTTATAGAATCGGCGATGGAATACTTGTGTAAATAACCTTTCTCATCATCTATGCCAAAGGTCTTGAATGTCCCCCTGCCGTGAGCAGTCTTATCAATAGGCGTACCTGTAAAGCCGATAAATGTGGCATTGGGAATCGCAGCCAATAAGTAATTGCCCAAATCTCCCTGTGTGGTGCGGTGCGCCTCGTCTACAAGCACGTAAATATTTTTGCGAAGATTTATATTGGCAGGCATATCGTGGAACTTATGTATCATGGAAACGATAATACCTCTGTAATCGCTTTTGAGTAATCTGTTCAGGCTTGCAATGCTTGTGGCTTTTTCTGCGTGGTCTATACCAATTGACTCCAGATTGCGGATAAGCTGGTCTTGCAGTTCGTTGCGGTCAATGAGCATCAAAATAGTAGGCTTCTCTGATTCAGGCGCTTTAAAGAGCATCTCCGCGACCTTTATCATGGTAAATGTCTTGCCGCTCCCTTGCGTGTGCCATACCAGACCCCTGCGCTTTTTGGGATGATGCGCCCTTTCTACCACCAACTCAACCGCCGAGGTCTGATGCCGGCATAAAATGTATTTATTTAACTCTTCGTCTTTTTCAGCAAAGATAATATAATTCTTGATGTATGTTAATATCCGTTCTTTGTTGAAAAATGTCTTTACCTTATCCTCAAGCCTGCCAACCTCCTCCTGCCTCCAATTGAATATGCTCCTGCGGTTCATATTCCACGTAACACCATAGGAAAAACCGAGAGATTCGGTTACCGTAAACATCTGCTGCGGGATCATCATTTCAGGAGTTTCCTTGTGGTAGCGTCTTATCTGGTCAATGCCAATGGCTATTGCTTCATCTAAAGTAGCGTTCTTGCACTCAATCACCACCACAGGTATGCCGTTGATAAGAAATACAATGTCCGCACGGTTGCCATAATGACCGTTAAAATAATAATATTCTTCGGTCACATGATAGATATTGTTAGCGGGATTATTAAAATCTATCAGGATGAGGTTAAATTCTCTGTTCTCTGGCTTACAATAGAAAGTCTTTTCGCCTCTTAAATATGACAAGAAATCCCTGTTGCCCTGAATGTTGTTTGGCAGGATGCTTAACTTCCTTACCAACTCCTCTTTGGTGTCCTCGAGTTTAGGATTGAACTCTTTTGCTTTCTGATAGAGGATGTCGTCGAAGAATAACGAGGCATTACGAGACCTGTCCTGAATTGAAACAGCGGTTGCATCAAAGCCCCTCCTGGCTTCCGCACCAGGGCGGGAAACTATCTCCCAGCCCAAGTCCTGAGCGTATTTAAGAATAGGATTTTGGACTGCTGTTCTTTCTGTCATAATTTGGCTGAAATACAGGGTAATATTAGCCTTATTTTGGCTAAAATACAGGCATGTCCTAATCTGCTTATCTAATGAAGCAATTTTCCTGTTTCCCGGATTATTTGTCCAAAGATAGTGCGGGTTGCCTTCTTGAATTCCTGAGGGGTGTACCCAATTACTTCAAGGGGTGCATCAATATTCATTGTCCACTGAGAAAGCAATTCCTGCCTTTTTAAAGGTGCAAATCGGGCAAGGTCTGGAGAAATAATGACCAAATCAATATCACTATAAGGCTTAGGAGTTCCTTTTGCGTAAGAGCCGTAAAGTATCGCTTTCGTTATGCGAATGTTATGTTTTTTTAACTCGCCTCTATACTCATTTACGATTCTTTGGATTTCAGATATGTTTTTAACCATAGAAAAACCTCGTGTGTTTCCCTGTATAATCTTTGCACAAAAACTTTTGTGTATCTTTTATAAAGTTGCATTATATCTTCTGGATATTTTGTTCCGATATAGTGCGGCATTAAACCGAAGATAAATCGTTTTCTCTCTTCAGGTATCTCTTTAAGTTTGGCTTGCTCAAGCAGAATTTTAAAATTATGCGTGGGCAAGGGAATTTCGTCAGTGCGTTCTGCAATAATAGCCTTAAGCATCTTTTCTATTGCCTGATGACAGAAATGAGCGGCATAATATACCCTGCCTTTTCTGCTTAAAAGCTCTTTTGCAAGCTCCAAATCATTTGTGGCTAATTCAAGCCATGTCTTTGTCCTCTTTTTCATTTTTCTCGATTATAACAAAATGAAAATAAGTAGCAATGTTTTTAACCTTTTATCCAATCAGGTGGCAGGAGGAAACTCCTGCCACCACATCGGAAAAACGATAAATTTATGTGTCGTATAAGATCAACGAAGGGAATGAAACCATTTATATTACAAGCTTTGGCAGAACAATTATAAAGACTTGAAATCTTCCATGTGCTAACGATATTCTGTGCTGTCAAGAAATTCTCCTAACCGTGTGCTGTCAGGAGTTTCCTCCTGACAGCAACCGCTTACCACTCCGTATCCACAGGAATTGCCGATTCCTCGTGCTGTCGGGAGTTTCCTCCCGACAGCAACCACTTACCACTCCATATCCACAGGAATTGCAGATGAGCCAATAGCCAGATAATCCCGTGCGCTGGAGTAAAACCAATCCTCCGGCGTGGAAACAAGTCCTTTTCTTACCGGATTTGCATGAATATAGTTGATTTTCGTAATCATCGTTTCCCGCCTGGTTAAAACAAGATCATCGAATCTATCCTTCCACAATTTAAAGACCTGTCCTTTAGCGCCTTTGGCGTTTACCTTAAGTATATTTAGCAGTTCAAGCTCACCTTCTCGCTCCAAAGCTTTTCTGATCTGGACAGAGGTAAACTTTTTGAAGTCGCGCATGAAATCAGAGATAGCAGCGCTTTGATCCGGCCACAGGACCAAATGGATATGGTTAGGCATAAGGCAGTAAGCGAGCAATTTGCAGATGTACTTATCTTTGCAAAAGACCAGGCTTTTGCAAAGGATATCGAAGTATATTTTGCTTTTAAATACCTCTGCCCATTCAACGACGGTTGTTGTGATAAAGTAGGGATAAGCGGAATAGTTCCAACGGTTTCTTAGGCCCATAATAGCTCCTATTGATGTAGGAGGAAACTCCTGCCACCACTCGGAAACTCCTGCCACCACTCGGAAACTTTTACTACTACGAGGAACTCTTGCCACTACTTCGGAAATGATTGCTACCACATCGGGAACCCCTGCCACTACTCGGTACCTTCGCCAATGCTTTTGGATCACTTCCTCGTGCAGTCAGGAGTTTCCTCGTGCTGTCAGGGGTTCCCCCCAACCTGTGCTGTCAGGAGTTTCCTCCTGACAGCAACCCCTCGTTCAGGATAACAACAGTCGGGCAACCCTGTGGTCTTTAAGAATCAACGAAATCAAGAAAACCGCACATCCTTAACCCTGATTTGCCCTGTCATGAGGTGGTGAAGCATGGACTTAAACAATACTTGAAGGATTTCTTTCCGATGCCTCGTCTTTTCTGTTTTTTCATCTAGCGCTGATAAAATCTTTGCAATTTCAAGTTGATCTTTGCGGTTTTTAGTTATAGGAATAACTGCCTGCTGAAACTTTCCTTTACTGATTATCGGAACAGGGCTTGGT
This sequence comes from Planctomycetota bacterium, assembly GCA_016873155.1. Lineage (GTDB taxonomy): Bacteria > Planctomycetota > Brocadiia > Brocadiales > Brocadiaceae > Wunengus. Next base: position 23,817 of record VGXX01000027.1, read on the forward strand.
GTAGCGAGCGAACGGATATAATCACTTTTATAATCTAAAAGATAATAAATGAAATGGGGATTAAATTCTTCCTTACAGATAATGGCGTTAATTTGTTGATTTGTGGCACTTTTATCTTCAAATGTTAATCCCGCCTTTCCTATCGTAGAGCCTATACATACCACCAAAACGGAATCTTTAGGCAAAAC
>VGXX01000028.1 GCA_016873155.1 Planctomycetota bacterium
GGCTACCAAACCCCTCAGGGAAACTTCCTCTATCCCATCATTGCGCCCGCCCTCATCGTAGTGGGAAGCATGATGATGTTTAACGTAAAAAAAATAAACTGGGAAGACCCAACTGAGGCTCTGCCTTCATTTTTAACCCTTGCCGTTATGCCATTTTCGCTGAGTATCACAGAAGGTCTGGCGTTCGGGTTCATTTCATATTCCATATTAAAACTCGTTACCAGAAGGTATCGTGAAATACACTGGGCATTCCATGTGGTCTCCGCGGCATTCGTTGCGAGATACATCTTCTTGAAGGTATAACTGACTAGGGCAGCATAGCCGCAACCGAAGAAGTGCAGATAAGGCAAGTGACGTGTGACGTTTTTTTCCCGTCACTCGTCATTCGGCACACGCCACTATTTCCAAAAACTTACAAAAAAAGATGTTTTTACAGAGTAATACTATATCGCCGGGACTACTCTTGCCTTTCGTGTCCCTGAACTTCTCCTGAATAGCCTACTGTAGCAGTAAAGTTTCTGTAGTAAAATTTATATACCGAACACCCGTTAGGTACGCATTTTCATCAAAGGCTTTATATGCCACCACTTCTAATACATATTCCGTATCTGATTGAAGGAGACCTTCGGGAATCGAGAAGGAGGTGGCATCTGCCGTTAAAAGCTTTACAAGCTCGAAACCATCAGCAGAATCATCGTTTGTTTCAAGAACCAATAAGAAACCATCAATATCTTCATCAGCCAACGACTCCCACTCGACGGTGAGGGTTAATGGCACATCGGCAGCGTCAGCTTCGGGACTTGTAACTACTGGAGTTGGTGGAAAGTCATAGATCACATCGAATGTCGCGCCTCCAATTTTTTTGGGAATGAGCGTAATGTTATATTCCCTTCCGGGAATCTCTCCTCAAGTTCTACGTTATCCAGATCAAATGCCTCAAAATCCAGGGAATTGAGACCGACAGTGTTTTTTAACTCTATCTTCTTTCCCGTGGGTATCTTTATTTGCACCTTTTTAGCATTTTTCAATGTATCGCCTTCAAGATAAAATTGTATGTCATAAAATTCATCGGATGAAGACTCAAATTTGTCCACCTGTATTCCGATTTCGATATCGTCTTCGCTATCTTGATTATCCTGTGCCTTAACATTTGCCCTCAAAATATCTCCGATTTTCACTTTTTTACCATGATTCTTACCGGATGCCGTGACATCGGCGCTTAAACCCCACATCACCAGAAAAACACCCATACAAATAATCATAAGCTTTTTCATAAAAATTCCTCCTCATGTAAGGTTAAAGGAAATTAATCTGCGGCGAATTCTATCATAACGAAAGAGAATGTCAAATTTTTTACCATAATTTGGAGAAGCAAAATCAATATTTTAAACCACTCTGGGTATTTTGTGACACTCAAGCAACAAGACATATTCCTTGATTTTGGCTCCGAATTCTGATATTTTCTAGAAAATTGATTTAAATCAGGATACAGATTTTCACAGTAGAAAGGATTAAAAAGGTGAAAGGGGTTGTAAAAAAAGTATCTTACCCGTATATAGAATTTAACTCAAAAATTGCAAGCGGGTCACCAATAATCAAAGGAACTCTCATTACAGTCCGTACCATCGCGGGTTATTATCAAATGGGAATGAGTGTAGATGAAATTCTTACGAGTTTATCACACTTAACGTCATCTCAAGTTCATTCCGCACTTGCTTACTATTTCGATCATCAAGAAGAAATTGACAAAGATTTAGCCGAAACTTCCGATGAAGAATATTGGAAAAAACAAGTTCAGATTTTTTCACAAGAGTCTATAAAAAACAGGTTGGAGTTTTTATAGAAAGCCTATTCTTACTACCCACTTTAAATCCTTCCAATCCTTCTTAGATTATTAATCTCATTGGATTTCTCTATTTCTCCGGTGTAGCTCTAGCTAAGGACATATTCCTTGATTTTGGCTTCAAATTCTGATATTTTCTAGAAAATCGATTTCAATCAGGACACGGATTTCCACAGCATCGTGGGGGTTTAAAATATTAAACCCCTGCATTTATGTTCAGAAATTTCATAGCCTGAGATTGCTTCGTCGTTTCACTCCTCGCAATGACAAAATGCCACACATGTCATTGCGAGCGGTAGCGAAGCAATCTAATTTAATATAAATCCATGTTTATATGCGTTCATCTGTGTCCAAAACAGGAATTTACATAACAAAATGGAAAATTTATTACGATTGTCGTCTGTTTACGATATCCTGCAGAAGGCGATAGATGGTAAACGATTGAGCTTTGAGGATGGTGTACGACTTTTCAGGTCAAATGACGTCCTCCACATCGGCCATATAGCAAATATTATCCGTGAAAGAAAGAACGGCAATAAGGCATACTATATTACCAACCGTCACATTAATTATTCCAATATTTGCAAAAATCGTTGCAAGTTCTGCGCCTTTAGCAGAGACAAGGAAGAGTCGGGTTCGTACGCCATGGAGATGGAAGAAATCCTGGAAAAGGCCGTAGCTGCTGTAGAAGAGGGCGCAACGGAACTCCATATCGTAGGGGGGCTGCATCCCGACCTTCCGTTTGATTTTTATGTAAAGATGATCGGCGAAATTCACGAATGCTGCCCTGACGTGCATATCCAGGCATTTACCGCAGTCGAAATCGAGCACCTGTCTCAAATGGCAAAACTTCCCGTACGTCAAACGTTAAAAACACTCAAAGAAGCCGGTCTTGGTTCTTTGCCCGGCGGCGGCGCTGAGGTATTTGCGCCAAAAATCCGTGAACAACTATGTCCGGAAAAACTCAGCGGAGAAGGATGGCTGCGGGTAATGCACGAGGCTCACAGCCTGGGATTACGCAGCAACGCAACGATGCTGTACGGACATGTGGAAACTCCAGAAGACAGAATTAACCATCTCATAAAATTGAGGGAACTTCAGGACGAAACGGGCGGGTTCATGTCGTTCATCCCGCTGGCATTCCATCCCAAAAATACCGATCTGTCAAACCGTTCCGGTACTACGGCAATGCTGGATTTAAAGGTCATCTCCATCAGCCGGTTGATGCTCGACAACTTTGACCATATCAAGGCATTCTGGATCATGCTGGGAATCAAGCTGTCCCAGATTTCCCTCTGTTTTGGGGTAGACGATATTGACGGTACAGTAAAAGAAGAAAAAATCACCCACGCCGCAGGCGCAGAAACTCCCGAGGCGCTGTCAGCTCAGGAAATTATCAGACTCATCAAAGAGGCCGGACGTGAACCTGTGGAGCGCGATACGCTTTATAATCCGGTGAAAAGAAGAAAGATATTAGTTCAGGCACTATAATTTTATTCTATAACATTTACGATTTACGAGTTACAAATTACGATTTTAAATAGTAAATCACAAATCGTAAATCGTTCGACTGAGCGCTCACGACGAAGTCTAAAATTTTATTCTGGCTTGCCCGGATGAGGAGGTTTTTAATAATCCAATGACTTCATTTACAAAACTTTTTAGCCCATTTAAAATAGGCTCTCTCGATATAAAGAACCGCATGGTGATGTCGCCTATGGAAACACATTTGTGCGATACAGAGGGTTTTGTCACAGACGAAATTATTGCCTATTACAAGGAACGCGCCCTGGGTGGTGTGGGTTATATTACGGTAGAAAATACGACCGTTGACCCTGTTGGCAGGGTTAATGACGGCATGTTATGCATCCATGATGATAAATTTATTCCCGGATTCAAAAAGCTAACGGACTGCATCCATGCGGTTGGCGGAAAGATTGTCCTGCAATTGAGCCATGCTGGAAAGGAGGCGTTACCTTATTTTACCGGAACAAAAACCGTTTCCGCTTCTGCCATTCCAAGCCCTCTGACGAAAGAAATGCCCACGGAGTTAACCGTTGAAGGAATCAAGGCGATAGCCAACAAATTTACTGAGGGCGCTAATCGTGCCGTAAAGGCCGGATTTGACGGTGTTGAAATTCACATGGCGCACGGTTATCTGGTCAATCAATTCTTTTCCCCCGAGTCCAATGTACGAACCGATGATTACGGCGGAGACACGGTCAGGCGTTCACGATTTGCCAGGGAAATTGTCGAAGGTATCAGAAAAGTTGCGCCCAAAGATTATCCTGTAATCTGCCGTATCAGTGCGGACGAGTATACCGACACAGGAATCAAGCTGGAGGAAAGCAAGGAAATAGCGAAGATACTCGAAAAGTCCGGCGCTAGCGCCATCCACGTTTCGGCATGCAATTACGCATCCGCATTTTTTAACATACCGTGCTATTACCTGGAGGAAGGCTGTTTCATTCATCTTGCGGCGGGTATCAAGTCTGTTGTAAAGATACCTGTTTTGACGGTGGGCAGGATTATCAATCCTGCTATGGCAGAAAATGTCCTGGAAGAGAATAAGGCCGACCTTATAGTGCTGGGCCGCACATTAATTGCCGATCCATACTTTCCCAACAAGATAAAAGAAGGCAGACTCGATGACATAAGAACGTGTCTGAGCTGTAACCGGTGTATCGAGAGTATTTCTGATAAAAAGCTTGTGTGCACGGTCAACCCATATATCGGGAAAGAAGGTGTCTCCCACCTACAAAAGACCGGCAAACCCAGGAAAATATTAGTGGTTGGGAGCGGGCCGGCAGGTTTGTCTGCCGCTCATGTATTGTCAAGCCGTGGACACAACGTCACACTGTGGGAAAAGGATTCTCAGCTGGGAGGAAGTTTCCGTTATGCCTCTATGGCTCCGAGAAAAGAGCCTATGCAGAATTTCCTGGATTATTTAATAAACCAGGTCAAAAAGACGAATACCGCGATTTATCTCAACAAAGAAGCAACGGCAGAATCGATCAAACAGTTCGCAGCCGATGTGGTTGTTCTTGCACATGGAGCCAAACACGTTCTTGTAGAAATTAATGGTTCACAAAATAACAATGTACTCAACGTCAAGAACGCCTTTTCCTCTGCAAACTCACTTGGAAATAATATAGCGATTGTCGGAGGAGGCCCTGAAGGTTGCGAACTTGCGGACTTCCTTGCCTCCAGGGGAAAGAAGATTACCCTTATAGAGATGCGGCGCGTTCTCGGACTAGAGTTGGTTGCTCACCCTCGTTATCATGTTTGTGAACGACTCAAGAAAATGGGCGCTCAATTACATATCAACACAAAGGTAACGGAAATCGGACACGATTACATAGTCGTTAGCCGCCGAAGGGAGGCAGACCAAAGATTGGAAGGGTTTGACAATATCGTCATTCCCACGCTCCATCAATCCAATAATACCCTTGCGGAATCCATCAAAGGCCTTGTTCCAGAGGTTTATACGGTTGGCGATGCGGTGGAAGGCCGTACAGCGCTTGAGGCCGTAGCCGAAGGTGCAGAAATTGGAATGAAAATACCATGAATGAACGCTTATAAACCTTTGGTTTACATTTATACTCCGCATTAAATCTAAAGGAAAATAGCCTGAACAAACCAATTACGGAGGCTGCCGTGATACAGAGAAAATTTGCTGTTTTTACTGTAGCAGCATTTTTTTTCTGACAGTATTTTCCATCTCCTCTTTGATGGCAAGCCAAGAATACTCAAATAAACCATCAAAATATTATACTATAGTGAACTTAATCCCCTTATCAAAAGGGAATATAAGGTGGGGTTGCATTCTTCCTGTCAGAGTATTTGACAACCCCCTGAATCCCTCTAATTTTTAAGGGAGATTTTTTGTCTGCTACTACCCAAAATCCACATAAATAAAATGGAATTCCCTATACAATTGAATTATGCAGGTTTGCCCCCCTTTACGCTCCATTTAAGATAGCAAATTTGAAGAAACAATTATTTAAGAATTAGGATGCGACCCTAAGTCTCCCTTATCGATTTTCTCGAAATATTGATACCAGCATAATGAGAAGTCATTGTGTAAATCAACTACCCTTTAGGGACACCTTTTTCAAGCGCAGTCTTAGAAAAGGCGTAGTATCTTAAAAAAATATTTTTATTAATGCCCAATATTTGGCTTTCTACAAGGTGTTTAAGTCTATTCCAGTATTGCCCAACCTTGGCACTCTTCCGATTCATTTGGATTAGGAGTATATTCTTAAAATTGGTTGGTTAGATTTATTATGCGTTATATATAATAAAACGTTTTACTTGACATAACGTGTTATTTATGGTAATTATATTTCAAATCGAATCCCAGGAGATGCCGCATGGACAACATAACAGGCAAAGCAGTTGTTTCCGAAGATTATCTTAAATCCCGATTGTATCTTGTAGATGAACTTAGGGATTTGGTAAGAAAGACTTCTGTATTAATCGAAGCGCCCAGGCGGTTTGGCAAGACCAGCGTTATTAAAGAATTCAAACGCCAGGAAGAGGCAAAATCGGAAAAGGAAAGGGAATTCAACGTGCTTTTCCTTGAGCTTGAGGGAGAGGAAACCCTGAATAAATTTTGCTTCAAGCTGTTTAATGAACTGCTTTCGCTTTACCATGTCCGAAAACAGTTAGACAAGATAACAAACTTTCTGGGGAGTGCATGGAATGCCGTTGCATCGCGTATTAAAAAGCTCCAGATGCCGGAGTTGGGGGTCGAGTTGCGTGAGAAAACACGTGATATGGATTTTACCGCATGGAAAGAAAAGATTACCCCTTTGATTAATGGCCTCAATTCATTTGACATACATACGGTCATTGCGTTTGACGAATTCCCGGATATGCTGCTTAATTTTAAAAATCTGGCAAAGGAAGAAAAAGACTTTATAACTCTCGTTGACAGACTGACGGCCTGGCTACGTACACTAAGACAGAGCCAGACCGGTGACTGTAAATATCAGTTTATCTTTAGCGGTTCCGTTAATATGAAAAACACCCTTGATGAAATAGGGCTTGGCAAGCGTATGAATGATATAGAATCCCTTGTTGTCCCAAATATGAAGGCGGAAGAAGCTACATTGCTTATAGATTCTCTTTTAAAAGAGTACGCCATCGAAATTGCGCCGGAAGGAGTTTCTTTCATGGTGTCAAAGATTACAAACGGGTCTCCTTATTACGGACAAATACTCTTTAAGACATTACTGGATTCAAGAGAACGAAAAATAAGCCTGAAAACGTTAGAGACGCTGTACGAACAGATGCTGCGCGGTGGAAGCCACGACCTAAACCATTTTCATGCACGACTCGAAACGCACCTCGGACACCCAAAGAGAAAATATTCGGAGATAATATTGAAGCACCTATGCCTTAAACCGCTTCACGAAAAGCAACTTTTTGATAATCATCTATTCGATTTGTGCGACTATGAGGTCTTTCAATCGATTGTCAATAGACTGGTATACGAGGGGTATATCATGAGGGATATTGCGAATGGTGGGGCGCTAACGTTTGTGGCTCCCCTATTGAGAGATTGGTGGTCATGCAAGGTGGGGGTGTGCTAATGTACGCATATAATCCGCGAAAAAAATCCTTTCAACAATTGGAAAAGTCATTGGTTGGTAAAGACAGACGGGCTATTTTAAACTCCATTTTGAATGAACTGTCACTTAAAAAGGGAGAACATCCAAAGCAGCATTGGATGGTCGTTGGTCCAAGAGGTATAGGCAAATCCCATCTCTTGAGTCTTCTGTACCACAAGATTATAAACGATGACAAGTTGCGAAAGCTGTGGCTACCGGTTCTTTTCCCTGAAGAACTGCGAATGGCCGGCGATCTTTCCAAATTCCTTGAAAGGACTGCTAACGAGATATGCCTGGATTTGGAGAAAATCAGAGATCCCATAGCCGCAGAGCTTAGGTCTAAGATAGACGGTATCAAGCAAGTTCCCGTTAACGAAAGGGCGGAGTACCTCTTTTCTGTCCTTACCTGGCTTCACAAATCCACCGGACGGTTTATCCTGCTTATTACTGAAAACCTACAGCATTTATTGGGCAAAAAAATCAGCCTCATTGACCAAAAGAAACTCCGGGCATATCTTCAAACGGAGGAGGCAGTCCTTTTGATCGGCTCCGCTACAACGGTGTTCGACGCCCTTCATGACCACAGCCATCCCTTTTACCACTTTTTCCATATAAGCCGCTTAGAGGACTTAAGCTTCAATGACATGAAGTCCTTGATTATCAATCTCCTCACTGAGGATAATCAGCATGAATTGGTTACAAAGGTAACTGCCAACGAAGCGAGAATTAGGGCTCTGTACTCGTTTACCGGTGGAAACCCAAGAATAGCGGTATTTCTCTCCGATATGTTGAAAACAGAGATGCCGGATGAGATGATGGCTGTGATGGACAAGATACTCGATGAGCTAACGCCGTATTTTGAAGCCATCCTTAACGAGGTACCTACTTATCAGGAAGAAATGTTGAACACCCTCGCGGCCTATGAACCTGCCCAAAGCCCCAAGGAGATTGCCGAACATCTCGAAACACCCCAGCCAACTGTTCGAAACTATCTAATGCAGCTTAAGGAAAACGGTTATGTAAGGGTCGCCTTCTCAAAGGGCAAATTTAACTACTATTGCCTCAAGGAGTACCTGTACCGCATCTGGTATCAGATGAGAGACAGCAGTCATAGAGAGGAGACGCGCTGGCTGATGGAACTTTTGCTAATGCTATATTCTCCGACATCTATAATCGAAGAAAAGAAAAGGCTTGATCAATGCACTTCAACAACCGATACAAACATATTTTATAAAACTATGATTTCAAAGGCGGTAGATTTTATTGAAAAATATCCCGATTACTCCAAGGTCATAGAGTTGTGTGTTACTACCACTGGAATTAGCAATGACACATCTCTGCAAGGAAAAGAATTACTTAAAACACTTAGTAAGTTTATAAAAAACAAAGAATATGAGGAAGCAATAAAGATTTGTGTAGAAACGTTAAAAGTGAATCCTTTGGATGATAATGCGTACCTTGCATGGGGTTATTGCCTTAAGCAACTAAAGCGATATAATGAAGCAATTGAAAAATATACAAAGGCTTATGAAATAAACCCAAAATCTGAAGATAGTTTATGGTATTGGGGTGATTGCTTAAGAAAACAACGAAGATACGAAGAGGCTATAAATAAGTTTAAGGAAGCGACAGAACTAAAGCCGGACTTTTATGCTGCCTATGGAGCATGGGGTGACTGTCTTAGAGATTTATACAGATATGAGGAGGCGGAACAAAGGTATCTTAAGACAATCGAAATCAATCCTAAATATGAAGATGTTTATTTCGCATGGGGTGAAAGCTTAATGAAACAAAGGCGTTATGACGACGCAATTGACTTATATAAGCGTTTACTCAAAATTAACCGCCGGTCTGAAGATGCCTATGGTTTTTGGGGGACATGCTTGACCTTTCAAAAGCGCTATGATGAAGCAATAAAAAAATTTCAGCATCTATTGAAAATAAATCCGAAATGCGAAAGTGCATACAAGGCATGGATGACGGTCCTAATAAAATCAAAAGAATATGATAAGGCCGTGAGAATTTATGAAGATCATTTGGCGAATAGCAAAGATTGCTTGATTATCTATGGGTATGGAAATGCCCTATTTGAGCTAAAACGCTATCATGAAGCTTTGGTCCAATTTCAAAAGCTTATTGACTTACATTTTGACTGCCTCATGGTTTATCTTGATTATGGTCATGCCTTAGAAAAGACGGGCAAAAAAGAAGAGGCATTGATGGCATATATAAGTTATTTTTACTTTGGTTCCAAGGAATCATTAATTAACCTTGATTTTCAGGAAATATTCAAGAAATACATTTCTCCATTGATCGGGGCATTAAAGCCCGAAGATTATTTAAAGCAGTTCTACGCTCAGGTTAAAGGAGGGAAATTTACAAAACCGATTCTTGCTACCTTGCTTTTGATACTTGGCAAATACGATGTTGTAAACGAGTACGTTGCCGACATCATCACTTCGTGTAATTCGAAAGTTGAGAAAGAAAGACAGGATGTTGGCCTGTTCGTCTTTACTATCAAGTTTTGTATCTGGCTGAAATTGTCTGAAGGGAAGGTATCTGAGGCATTGCGGCTTCTGGAAATATTCATTCTGCATGTCAAATCGTTACAACCAACAGGGGAAAAAGAAAAAGAGGTTTCCGACCTTATTCTTGGCCTTTTTAAGCTTCAGATACATACGAAGGTCGAGGCAGGAAACATACGCGAGATGCTGAATGCGATACGCGCAAGCGGAGTCCCTTTCAATGAAGTATTCATGAAGGTCTGGACGTGCATAAGCGAGCCGGATTCAATAGATGCACAGAAGCATCTTAATGAAAAGGCGATTGCAGAAATAGTAAGGTTTCTGAAAGAAAAAAAGGAACAAACTGTTTCTAGGTGCGGTGGATCATAGATAACTGGTATTAGAAGGGTAATACTATCAGAATGCCCAAAGTCTTTACTCTTGACCATTAACTTTTCAGCGATAGAATCGGTCAATACAGCATACGAATAAATGACCAATGGAGAATTTGCTTTATTTGGAATAATGCAAACGCATCTGATGTTGAAATTGTTGATTACCATTAAGAAAGGGGTTTTAAGTGAAAAAGATTCCTAATATTCATCCTGGAGAAATTCTTGAGGAAGAATTCCTCAAGGTGAAAAAATATCTTGTAAAATGGAGTTAACGATTATTGGTTCTGGCACGGGCATGCCATCGAAAACAAGGGCATATCCATGTACCCTGGTAAAGATAAAAGACAAACACCTCGTTTTCGATACAGGTCCGGGTTCACTGCGGCAACTATTCCTTGCGGGTGTTACCTATTTGGATATTGACTACCTATATTATTCTCATTTTCACCCCGACCACTCTCTTGACCTTGTTTCAATCCTCTTTGCGATGCGATATAATGAACCTAAAAGAACCAGACCTCTGTACATCACAGGACCTACGGGTTTAAAGGCATTTCACGAAGGTTTGTTATCTACATTTGGAGACGTGATAAAACCCAAGACCTTTGATCTCCATTTCAAAGAAATTGACAGAGGGAAACTTACCTATGATGGTTGGAAAATTATTGTAGAACCATTACTACATTCAACGCAGAGTATCGGCTTTCGTATAGAATCCCGCGATAGCAAAACATTGACATACTCCGGCGATACGGACTATTGTGACGGCGTTGTTCGTCTGGCCAGTAAGGTTAATACCCTGGTTCTTGAATGTTCTTTCCCGGATAACCAAAAGGTAGAAGGGCATCTGACTCCTCAATTGTGTGCCAGAATTGCCTGTGAATCGGAGTGTGAGAGATTAATCCTTTCACACTTTTATCCTGTCTGCGATGCCAGCATAAAGAAACATAATAAAGACTTGTTAAAAAAGCTTAAAAATATTTATAATGGCGATATTATATTTGCTGAGGATTTTGCCCGGTTTACCATTTAACAAGTTCGATTACATTTAAAATTATGAAAAAAATAAAGAAATCCGAAATTAAGGCATACGCCCTTCTCATTACAGACATGTTAAACGATTTTGTCAATAAAGGCGCCACTCTTGAAGTACCCGCAGCAAGAGCGATAATTCAGCCTATTAGGAAAGAAATAGACAAGGCGAGAAAGGCGCAAATCCCCATTATTTATTGCTGTGACGCACACAAAGAGAATGACCCTGAATTTAAATTATGGCCCAGACATGCGGTAAAGGGAACGGCAGGCGCAGACGTTATCAAACAACTCAAACCTCATAAAGAAGATTATGTGATATCAAAAACCTATTATTCCTGTTTTTATAAAACCTCTCTGGATAAATTACTAAAAAAATTAGGCATAACCCACCTGATACTTACCGGCGTTGTAACGAATATTTGTATTTTATATACTACAGCGGAAGCCTATATGAGAGGATATAAGGTCACGATACCCAAAAATTGTGTTGCAGCGCTTACAAAGAACGAACATCGATTTGCCTTACAACAAATGCAGCATGTTTTTCACGCTGGGATAGTATAAATCTTAAATTTTACACGAACAAAAAAGGCATATGAAACTATCACATTTCATATGCCGATTCAAGACACCCGACTCAGCAGAGTCGACTGCGTATATAAAAAAAGGGCACATGAAATTTACACTTCACATGCCCTTTTGTTTTCAATTGGGTGGATTAAGATTACTAATACAACCCGACATCAAACTATTTTGCTCCAAAATTCCTGACGATCTCTACCATCTTCTCGATCATCTCAGGTGACATCTTTCCCTGGTATCCAGGGCATTTCCCCTTGCCTGCATTGATGTGCTTTACCAGCTGTTCGTCTGTTTTTGAAGACTGGAAAGCAGCGTCAGTAAAATCTGGCACACCATATTCATGTCCCTTTGCAGTGCCTTTGCCACCATTTCCGTGGCAGTAATAACAGCTCTCCTGCACGGCAAAACCAAGACCTGCAAAAATGGTATATGGGCTCTTTGTGGTATCACCTGGTTCGTGATGTGTTAAAGCCCAAGCAGAACTCCCTAAAGATAACCCCAAACCAGCAATAACTGGCAATATGTATGATAAACGGAACATTTTCATAATTCAACCTCCCCTCATTTATGTTTATGTAGGATATTTATTATATTACGGAACGAGCTTTAACTCTGACTTATAAATCTTGTGACAATTCCTGCAGGCAATGGTAAGTCTTCTAAACTGAACCTGAATTTCTTCCAGATCCTTGCCTCCGGCCGCCTTATCAATCTCACCTGAATGATAGAGAACTTCGCCATTCAAAACTTTGTAATTTTTATCAGATGCAAATTTCTCGTTTGATGTATTGGTGTCTGCAATGATCGATTTCGCAAAACCTGAAAATTTTCCAAATTGTTCGTCATTAGCTGCTGAAAGCCCCGTCATTGCCCTCATTCCCTGGAAATTATCCCACATTTTTTTGCATAATTCGCCCTGACTTGCTTGCCCGTAACTTACTGAACTCACTGCTGCAATGAACAATGTAATTGTCCCTGCGATAATACCCTTTCTTAGGCTCATTTTCTTCCCCTCCTCACTTTCCTTTTTTAAAATTACGTAATAATCTACATGACTATTTCCACTAATATTGAATTTCTATGCAACAAGTATTCCTAAGCGTTAACCCACTTATTAATGTAGAGAGGGCACCAATTCTTAAAATTAGTATCTCTGAAATTTTCAAATCCGCCCCCAAACCTTAGACCTTTCACTTCACCTCCCTTCATACCAAAAAATCGCTAGCATAGAACTGTATGCCATAATCTAACCTATTATCAACAAGTCTACCCTGCAATTTCAAATTACACCTCGTTGATATTTTTAAAACAACACATTAAACAAAGCAGTCTTCAAGAGACAGAGTTGGACAATATATCATTGAAAGCAAAATGAGTCAAGTAAAAATTTTCCGGATAATCGTGCCGAAAACTTCAGAAAAATCCATTTTTGCATCCAGCGAATTCCAACATCAACCGCAAGACATCTGTTACCAATCTTTTGGAATATTTGTTTCTTTCGGCGCAGCAATTTCCGTCTGGCCAGGATGCAACTCTTCTTTTTTGCCTGGATACAGTTGAGGATAAATGGTAATCCCCAAATGCTTGTGACACAATGCGCATGTCTGCCTCAATCTTCTCACCTGCCATTGGGCATCTTCCAATGCGCCCTGTTCACCCTTATGGCTGACAATTTCATACATTTTCTCGGCCTCTGTCAACATTGTCTTATTAAGATCCTGGTATTTTTGGTCGTCAGGGCGAGAAAATTTACTAATGACCATCTTCGTTAACTTTGCAATGTTCTCACTCGATTCGGCTATTACCTTCCAATCATTGTCGCTGTACTTATAATAACCCGAAATTTCTTCGACTGCCTTATAGCTTTTATCTATGCCACTCATGAGTTTGGCTAATTCACTCTTCTCTTTTTCCTGTTTGGGCGGCGGCTCATCAGCAAACACATAGGTCATCATGCCGCATACGCCAATGATCAAAACCGTTAAAATCGTTCTTCTTACCAACTCTTTCACCTCCATCAATGAATCAAATCAACCCCATACTAACTCATTCTAAAAATGGGACAAAATATTTATTACCCTAATGTAACATGGAATTACGATACACTTTTTATGAAAGAAAAAATCCTTTAAACCGACCATGTCTCAAGGACATTTTCCCAATGAATCTCATGAAAAAACAACGAGCAAATTATTATAAATAAAAAATTCAGCATGTCAAATATTTATTTTCGGGTAAACAATTACGAACCTTGGACTCAAAAAGAGGTATGAAATACCTCAAATGATTTTAATCCTTGAAAGCACATGATAAAAAATTATAATGTCTTTTTATTTGTCATTATTAACATTCAAATTATACACAGGTAATTCTTTTAAGGAATATACAACAGATGAAATGGTCACAAACGCTGATCCCCACATTAAAGGAAAGTCCGTCAGAGGCAGAAATCGATAGTCACAAACTGATGATACGCGCCGGTCTCATCCGGAGAATTACGTCCGGCGCTTACGCCTATTTGCCTTTAGGAATACTGGCCTTGAATAAAGTCATTGCCATTGTGCGTGAAGAAATGAATCGGGCGGGGGCTGTCGAAGTATTCCTCCCCGCACTCCAACCACTCGACCTCCTGGAAGAAAGCGGACGTTTGACTGTATTTGGCGATGACCTGATTACCTTTGAAGACAGGCATGGCAAAACCACCGCATTAGGCCCTACCCACGAAGAAATCATTACGGATATCGTAAGAAATGAAATGAATTCCTACCGGCAGTTCCCGATCACCCTCTACCAGATTCAAACTAAATTCCGGGATGAGACAAGGCCCCGCTTCGGCGTCCTCCGCAGCAAGGAATTTATCATGAAAGACGCCTATAGTTTTGACGTGGATTATGATGGGCTCAACAAGAGTTATAAATTAATGTATGACGCTTACTGCCGCATATTCGACCGGTGCGGCCTTGACTACATCGTAGTCGAGGCGGATTCCGGCGCTATGGGCGGCGACGTTTCCCATGAATTTATGGTTCCAAGCCCTGTGGGTGAAGATATCCTGATCCGGTGTCTGAAATGCGGTTACAGCGCCAACCGTGAACGGGCAGAAACAGCTCCGATTCCCCAGGAAAACCCCATAACTCTTCAAACGATGAAAGAAGTCCATACGCCCAACAAACATACCATTCAGGAAGTCAGTGAGTTTTTGAAGGTAGATCCACGCCGGATGGTAAAAACGATGATTTATATATCGGGAGGGCAACCCGTAGCCGTCCTCCTGCGCGGCGACCACGAGGTCAATGAGACCAAATTGACCAAGGTTCTTGGTCAGGAAACCGTTGCGCTTGCAGACCACAATACCATAGAACACGTCACAGGTGCGCATGTGGGATTTGCCGGCCCCGTAGGGTTGAAGATAAAAATCATTGCCGATCAGGCCGTATCCATACTTCGCAATTTTGCCGCCGGCGCCAACAAATCGGACACCCATTTATTAAATGTTAATCTCGAAAGGGATTTCAAGATTGACCAGATTGCCAATATCCGTTACGTAACCAGGGGCGATACCTGTCCGAAATGTAACCACGAACTTGACGTTTCACAAGGCATTGAAGTTGGACACGTCTTCAAACTGGGGACGAAATACAGCGACGCACTTAAGGCCAGGTTTCTGGACGCCAACGGCAAAGAAAGATCCTTAATCATGGGATGTTACGGGATTGGAGTCAACCGTATCATAGCATCCCTTATCGAAAGATCGCATGACGAGAATGGTATTATATGGCCGCTTTCAATAACGCCATACCAGGTCATTATAATTCCCGTCAACGTTAATGATGCCAATAGTATGAAAATGGCAAATTCCATCTATGACGACCTCACCAATAATGAAGGCATTGAAGTCCTGCTGGACGACAGAGACCAGAGACCCGGCGTAAAATTCAAGGATGCCGACCTGATTGGAATTCCCATAAAAATTATCATCGGTAAAAAATTCACGGAAACAAAAGAACTTGAGATAAAATTAAGGAAAAGCGGCGAGACTTTCCTGACTCCACCCGAAGAAGTCAGATCGAAACTAAAATACTTGTTTGAAATGTTATCAAAGCCATGATATTCGTGTAAATTCACCGTCTGCTGGTTCAGGCTTGCAGCCTGAACCGAAACATTTCGGTTCAACCGAGGACGGTTGAACCAGCCAGGGATGATACTGCGTGTTCCGACGGTCTTTTTCATTCGTACCTGTGGCTAAACTTAACCATTGTTTTCTATCAGATTGCAGCTATCATGGGTCAAATTTCTAAACCGAAACCGGTCAACTTAATTGCCGGCGTGCTGACAAGCATTCCCGAACTTCTTGAACAGATCGACAAGACTCTGGAAAAATATTTCGGTCTGATAGACCTTCGAAGTGATGTGCTGCCCTTTACCTTTACCGATTATTATAACGAGGAAATGGGGAAAGGCATTTTACGGCAATTTTATAGCTTTGAAAAACTGATTATGCCCGATGAGCTTGCTTCTATTAAAGTACAGACCAATCATATAGAAGAATCTATAACCACTTCGAAAAAATACCCTGTAAAGCGCCCTATCAACATTGATCCCGGCTACATGAATGAAAGCAGATTAATCCTTGCCTCTACGAAGGATTTTTCCCATCGCATTTATCTGCGCGATGGTATATATGCAGAAGTGACCCTTAATTACCGCGGTGGAAGATACGAATCGTTCCCATGGACGTTTCCCGATTATAAATCTTCCGATTATCATAAGTTCCTTCTCATGGCAAGGGAATTGTATGTCAAGAAACTCAAACAAATAAAAGAGTTTGAAACCACAGATTTCTCAGATTACACAGACAAAAGACACCAATAGGCTGCGGTTTTTGCAGCAAATGAGGAGAAAATCATTACCGCTTGCGGCAGTGCGCAGATAAGGGAATGTGAGTCTTGGTGAGGAGAAGGAAAACGGATGCATAAAAACAATGAAAGGAAAGATGTCGTATGGAAAAAACTTTACTTATTTTAAAACCAGATGCCGTTCAACGCCGTTTGATGGGAAAGATTATCTCCCGATTTGAGGAAAAGGGGTTCCAGATAATAGGACTAAAAATGATGCAGATTTCAGAGACCTTAGCGAGAAAACACTACGGCGTGCATGAAGGCAAGGACTTTTTCGAACCTCTGGTCAGATACACAACCTCCGCGCCCGTAATCGTCATGGCGCTGAAAGGTAAAAACGCCGTAGAAATCGCCCGGAAAATGATGGGCGCTACCTTTGGCTCAAAGGCGGAACCAGGGACTATTCGCGGCGATTACGCCGTCAGCAACCGTTTTAACCTGATACACGGCTCAGACTCCCCTGCATCCGCCGAAAAAGAGATTGGCATCTTTTTTAAGAAAGAAGAACTCTTTGAATACAACCCTGCAGACCTCCAATGGGTATACGATATGTCAACGGGGGGCATTGTCTGAAATTTACGTTCCGGGCTTATCCAGTATTTCCCTCACCTTTGCCAGCAGATCGTCAGGAGAAGACGGCTTTAAAATACAGTCTAATCCCTTGTCGAGGAAGTCCCTTTTGCGGATGATGTCGTCGCTATATCCACTCATAAAAAGCACTTTCATGCGGGGTTTCATTTTCTTTATTGCCTCATATGCTTCTTTGCCATTTTTTCTCGGCATTATTACATCAAGTACGAGAAGGTCTATGTCGTCTTTGTTTTCGCTGAACTTATTCAGGGCATCTTCCCCGTCAACCGCCTCAATCACCGTGTACCCGGCACGCTCAAATACCATTTTGATTAACCCCCTGACCTCCGGCTCATCCTCTGCCAGAAGCACCGTCTCGGTACCCCCTCTTGAAAGAACGGTATGAGACTCTCCTCTTTCTTTCTCAGCCTCTAATTTGATACGCGGCAGATATATGTTGAATGTAGCCCCTTGGGCCGGTTCGCTCTCGATATTGATATAGCCGCCATGCTGTTTGATTATTCCATACACGCTTGCAAGACCAAGTCCCGTCCCCTTCCCCACCCCCTTCGTCGTAAAGAACGGTTCAAACACCCTCACCCTTGTATTTTCATCCATACCAACACCTGTATCGGTAACCGATATATGGACATATCTCCCTGCGCTTCCATACCCGTAGGAACGTATAAAGGTATCATCCATTACCATTATATCTGTGTGTATTGTCAAATTACCTCCGTTCGGCATAGCATCGCGCGCATTGGTTGCAAGGTTCATCAACACCTGCTCAATTTGACCAACATCGGCCATTATGTTTGTATCCTCTTGGGTAAGTATCGTTTTAAGTACAATATCTTCCCTGATGAGTTTCGACAGGAGGGACTCCGACTGTTTGATGATTTCATTGACATTGACCGGTTTTGGGCTGATGGGCTGTTTTCTGCTGAATACAAGGAGAGACTGGGTCAGCTCTGCCGCTGTCTGTGACGATTTGAGGATTTTCTGGGTGTAATCCTTTAATTGATTCTTCTCCTTCAGTTCCATATTTAACAGGCTTGCGTATCCCATGATTACGGTGAGGAGGTTATTAAAGTTATGTGCGACACCACCGGCCAGCGTTCCAATAGCAGCCAGGTTCTGAGAACGGTAGAGTTGTTCCTGGAGCTTTTTCCCCACTTCTTCAGCCTGTATGCGCCTGATAATCGACCCTGCTTGCGACAACATACTTAAAATGAGCTTTACGAGATGATCGTTCCTTTCTTCTGCCTTTAAACTGTAAAATACGAAAACAGAGACCACCGCGCCATCGGCGATAACAGGAAAGCCGATTCCAGCCTTCAAACCGGCTTCGCCGGCAATTGCCGCACGCAGATAATGCCGGTCATGTGTTACGTCCACTATCCAGACAGGCTGTTTTTCTGCCCATACCCGGCCGGGAAGTCCACTGCCGGGAGTGAAGGTAAACCCGCAAGATCGCTCACTGAATTTTTCCAGACCCTCAATACTACTGTAAAATAAATGATCGCGTTCCAAACGCGTGCCATCCTGATTCGGCATCCACGCCTCTGCATAAACCCATCCTGTATGGTTGCATATCTTTTGCATTGCAACAACCAGCGCATCATGTAAGTTCCTGCATACACTAATTGCCATAGCTACTGATTGAAGCAGATATATTTCCTCAGTAGCCAGCTTCAACTCAGTTATATCCGTGATAATGCCTTGAAAGAAAAGGGGTTTGCCGGTATCATCCTTCACCGGCACGGCATTATCATAACACCATAATACTCTGCCGTCACGGGTCAACCAGCGGTATTCGGAGTAAAATGGTTGCCCTCTTTCACGACTTGATTTGTATTCGGACAGTACCCGCTCGCGGTCATCGGGATGAAGATGTTTTACCCATGATTCTGGGTCAGCCATCCATTCATCGGGTGAAAATCCCAGCACAGCCTCGATTTGCGGGCTGATGTAAAGCGTAGTGCCTGCTTCATCAAGGGCTGCAATATAAGTAATGGCGGGCATCTGTTCAACGAGTTCCCTGTATTTAGTCTCGGCTGGCTTACCGCTGCAGATGATATGGAGTGTGTCGTGGGCTTTTTTGAGTTGTGCCTGAAGCGCTTCTATTTCAAGCAGGAGTTTTTTTTGGGTTTTTATATTTTTCCCCATAAGATAATCCAATGT
The DNA here is from genome assembly GCA_016873155.1 of Planctomycetota bacterium. Lineage (GTDB taxonomy): Bacteria > Planctomycetota > Brocadiia > Brocadiales > Brocadiaceae > Wunengus. The sequence goes on from VGXX01000028.1 coordinate 19,627, forward strand.
AGCGCGGCTGTCCAAAAAGTATTTTAAATGCGCCATAATGTAGGGGCTGAAGATTTTCAGCCCCTACCTTTTGTATGGTTTATGGACTTTTTGGACAACCGCCCTACAACTGCCACTTTAAATTGCTTGGTATTAAATATCAGAATTTATATTTCCGATACAGAGCGCGGCTTGCCGATGTAGTAACCCTGTGCATAATTTACACCAAATTCATGCAGCAGGCGAACTGTTTCCTCATTACCGACAAACTCTGCAATCGTCTTTTTCCTCAATCCACGCGCTACCTCCACAATTGCCTTGACCAGGTGCTGGTCGACCTGGTTATTGGGCAGATTCTGAATGAAACTGCCGTCTATTTTCAAATAATCCACCGGCAAATACTTCAGGTAATTGAACGATGAAAAACCGATGCCAAAATCGTCCAGCGCAAAATTACATCCGCTTGCCTTCAGGGTAGTAATAAAATGCTGCGCAGTAGCCATATTTTCGACCAATGAGGATTCTGTAATCTCAAAGGTGAGGTTATTGGGGTCGATCTTTGTCGCTGACAGCTCTTCGTTTATCGCGGACAGTAATTCGCTATCTGAAAAAGAACTGCCGGAAAGATTGACTTCGAGATATGCAGGCTTGCCCTCATGCTGTAAGTTTTGAATGATAGCTATCGCCTTATGTACCACCCATCGGTCTATATCACGGATAAGCCCAAAACGTTCCGCAATTTCGAGGAAGTTTGATGGTGAAATCTCCTTCCCGTCCGTATCCATCATTCGTAATAACGCTTCATGGCCGACGACACAGTTTTGCTGCAAGTCCAGGATAGGCTGTAAATATAAGGCGAATTGGTCTTGTTTCAGGGCGGCGCGAATGCGTTTTTCCCACAGAACCCGTGATTCGATTTGTGATTTTTGATCGGGTGTATAAACACAGGCGAGGTTGCGTCCCTTTTCCTTTGCGCGGTACATGGCAAGATCGGCATTGGTAAGAAGTTCTTCCACCGTATTACCATGTGCCGGGAACAGGGCGATGCCGGTGCTGAAGGTAATACTGACAGGCTGCCCCTCCTCGCTAAAGTCATGGCATTCTATCATTTCCATTAATTGCTTTGCAATGACTTCCGCTCGGCTTGCAGTGACATAAGGCAGGATAATGGCGAATTCATCTCCCCCCAGCCTTGCCAGGGTATCGGTATTGCGCAAGCGTTTCCTGAGGAAGCTGCCAATGAACTTGAGTAATTTGTCGCCGACATGATGACCGAGCGAATCATTGACATATTTAAAATTATCAAGGTCGAGGAACAATACCGCCCCGTATATCCCGTATCTTCGTGATTGCACAAGCCATCTTTCCAGTTCTTCTTTAAAAAAGCGACGATTAAAAAGCTCTGTAAGGGGGTCACGGTCTGCAAGATATATAATTTGATTTTCAAAACGTTTGCGTTCTGAAATATCGCGCCCTATGGTAGAAAGGTACTCCACCTCTCCATCGGTGTTTTTATGGGCAATGATTACCTGGGAAACGGTAATTTCGCGTCCATCACGGCCGAGAAACGCTGTCTCTCCTGACCATACACCGTTTTTTATTGCGAACGATATTGCCTCCTCCTGAATCAAAACATTCGTCAGCGCAGGATGAAGGTCTGAAATTTTCAGGTTTGAAATATCTTCATCATCGGCTATTCCCAGCATAGCTCGTCCTGCATTGTTAATGTAGAGCAAATAACCGTCCCTGCTTGCCGTTCCAACAAAGTCGGTTGTCGTCTCCATGATTGCAGCCAGCCTGGCCCTGGTTTTTTCCATGTTCTTCCGTTCGGTTATGTCCCAGAAAATGCCTAAAATACCGCTAACATTGCCTTCGTCATCTTTTATAGGAGTTTTGACTGTTTGTACAATAAATTCCTGTCCATCCCTGATATATCTCTCCTCAAGTTCTTCCGTTTGCCCTGATTCCATAATTCTTTTATCATCTGCCCGGTATTTATCGGCCAATTCTTTTGGATAAAAATCATAATCCGTCTTTTCCGCTATCTCATCCGGTGAGATATTCAAATCCCGCGCATAACTTTTATTGCAGGATACATACACTGAATTCTTATCCTTATGAAAAATCTTTTGAGGAAGGTTTTCCAGAAGAGTCCTGTGCTTCCGCTCGCTTTTCCTCAGCAGTTCTTCCGCCAATCTGCGACTTATGAAGGCGCCTACACGCCTTCCAATATCAGCCATAATATCGAAGACTTCCTTGTCGGGCTGCCGGACATTTCTGGCAAAGAAACCCATTACGCCTGTTACCTCGCCTCTTGCCGTAATCGGGAATGCCATGGCCCCATGGATGCCGAGTTTTTGGGCAACTGCCGTACGCGGGAAATTGCTATCAACGACAACGTCAGTTATCCATACCGGCTGACCGCTTTCCCAGACCCTGCCAGGCAAGCCTATTCCTTTTGAAAACGTATACGGTTCGCTTAGACGTTTAAATTCATACAATTCAGTTATATGCTCATGCCAGATATCTTTCAGCCGCAAACAGTGTGAATCCGGATCCGCGCGCCAGAGTTCTCCGTATTCCCATCCAAAACCCCGACAGATGGTCTCGAGGATCTTCGGCGCAGCCTCTGCAAGCGTGGCGGATGCGGTTAAAATAGTGGTAAGGGTAAACTGAGCGATCTGGCGGGATTCTCCCAGCTTGCGGTTGTTGATTTCGTTTTCGAGTTCTTTTACCTTTTCTTCGAGTTTTGCGGCTACAATATGACTGTAATTACTGAGAAATGTCTCATCGTTTGCAAAAGGTATTTTCTTAGCGTCTATTTCTTTCGTTTTTGCACTTTCAAGCGTATTTCTTATTTCCCCCCATAGTTTTTCCGGATCTTTCGGTTTTTCAAAAAATGCGAGGGCTCCCAGGGAACACGCCAGTTCTTTATCTTTACTGCCCATGTAAACGGCTGAATAGAAAATAAAAGGAATGGCTTTCAGCGATTCATCACTCTTTATGTTCTTGAGAAACTGGAAGCCGTCCATATTGGGCATAAGGATGTCTGAAATGATCAGATCGGGCTTGTGGTCCAGCGCCTTGTTAAACCCATCCAACCCGTCTTCCGCCTCGACAACCTCGTTGCCCTGTTTTTCAATGATGAGTCTTAAAATCTCTCTGTTTTCGCCGTTGTCGTCTACCAGCAGTATTTTCATGGTTATATTATCGGTATAAGTTGTGAATTAGTTTATATTGTAACCGTTGGAAATTGAACTTTTTGGACAACCACAATACCGGATGTGCGGGGCACCGTGTCCCTACTGCCTTCCTGACGCTATGGTTATTTTGAAATTCCTGAATTCCTGTACGTTAAATTATACAGGACGGACTGAAATGTTGGAAAGATAATTTTCAGCGCCCGTGGATACAACGCTGATTGAATGATATTGTTGCAGGTAAACAAAGAACGCCAAGCTAATAATAATGTAACATTCATCCCCCTCCCCTAACCCCTCCCACCAGGGGCGGGGATTACTTATTGTTCCCTTGTATTCCTCCCCCTTGACTTCGTCGTGAGCTCAGTCGAACGACGGGGGAGGTTTAGGTGGGGGTGAAGTGTTACAAATAATGTATGCAACCGACCGCTTCTCTGTTGCCGTGGTTTAGCGGCACAGCAGGATCGAGCAGTTTGTGGACCTCATGACTCTCACCGTAGTGCTTCCTAAAATCATCTCCTGAAGCCTGGAATGTCCATAGGCGCCCATGACGAGTATATCGAATTTGCTGTCCTCGTCA
>VGXX01000029.1 GCA_016873155.1 Planctomycetota bacterium
CCCTGTAAGACGGGTAAGGTCGTCGTATCATTTCCGTAAAAATCTTTTGGAAATGCGGAGTAAAGATTTTCTCCCATATTAATAATGAGTGAGGCAGCGCCGGGTTTGTAACCCAGAAAGGCGTAATCTTCTCCGTTCTTTTTCTGGTACTGGCTGGCTACAGAGGTCATTGCCAGGTCTGCCAGTCCCGGAGCGCCCGTGTAATGCGTCATACCAATCACCTTCAAATCCCTGCTAAAACAATGATGGAGAAAGGCGATGGCCATGGGCTGCAGCTCTTCCTTCGAGGATGGGTCGTAATCGAAGGCAATCATGACGTGCGAGCCTTTTGGCAGTGATTCTATTTTTTCATAAACCCCCTGAACGGGTTCAGACGCAGGAATTGGCAATTCAAACCGCAATATGAGAGAGACGATAACAGCGATGGTGATGATTGCAAATATAATGCGGCGGTCTATCCTTAGAAATCGCTCCATTAATCACCCCCGCCCAGATAAGACCGCTCAATGCCGAATATGATTTTGAGGGAGGTCGCAATTGCCCCCAAACTCACACCCAGAAGGATGCCTCGTTTTGCGGCAAGATTAGGAACTGCCATAATCCAATCGGCTATCGCAGGGATATATTGAGAGATATAATTTCCGATAGGCACCCGTCCAAGCATGACGAGGATGGCCGCAATGAGCAACACGGTGGATTCGTTTGTACGCGCCCGAAATGTACGATAAGCTGCAGAGGCAATAAAGAAGGCCAGAATGGAAAAGATCGTGGCTCCGGCAGGTACCTGTACGTAGTAATACAACCAGTCAAACATCGTGCCGTCCTGCTTGTCGTGCCAGAAAAATTTTCCGCCATTCAGGAAACCGAAGATCAGGGTGATTATAGCCCCAAAGTAGACAAAGACGCTGTATCCCCAACCTTCCACCTTTCTTTTAATCCTTGTCCAGTGGAGATGAAACAAGCTGTAAGCGCCGATAAACACGGCAAACCCCGCTATAATCCTGTCCCATCTGGATACCACTTCCAATAAATCCTGCGAAAGTTTGTGGGGGACGTAGTATTGCATAGCCATGAGCACACCCATGACGAATGCAATGACGAGCGGAACGGTACGTTTTAAGAAATTCATAATTGAATTTAGCCACAAATAAACGCGAATTTACACTAATAAAAAAATCATTCTATTTTTATAAAACGAGTCTTTCGTATTCAAGCCCTTCTTTGCCAAAATTTAAAATAATCGCCAATTGTAATCCTGTAGCTTTCAAATAATTGAGAACTTGAGACCTATGAGCGTCTGCAATTTCTTCGGCAGATTTAAGTTCCAGGATTATTTTGTCTTCGACTAAAATATCCGCATAATAATCTCCTACAACCTCTCCTTCAAAATAAACAGTAATAGGGGTTTGTTGCTTTGCCTGAATGCCTTCTCGCCTAAAAAGTACCATCGTTGAGTTTTCGTAAACCTTTTCAGAAAAACCAAAGCCAAGTTTATTATGCACTTGCATAGCTAATCCAACGATTTTATAAGATAAATCTTTATATAATATTTTATTTTCATTCGTGTCCATTTGTGCTAATTCGTGGCTAAAATTTATTAAAAAGCTTCAAATAGGTGTGTAATAAATACCAACCCGAAACTTGCCAGGACTGTCCCCAATATCAATATAATGATAAGAAGGCCCTTTCCCACATCCTGCGCCCTGAGCGTGCCCATAAGCATGGGCTCTCTCGACAGATATGCGCTTGCTGCATAAAGTTCTTCACCGATTAACGTGTAATCACACGTTGTGATAAAGAATGGTAATTGGGTATAAGCGTCGGTGCCGGCAATCTGGATCGCCCCTGTGGTTGACCCTGTTTCAGCCAAAATCAAGGCTTCGGCATAGAAATATCCGATAAAAAAATTAGCGGCGGGTTTTTCACGGGTCATGATGCCACCTACCGCTGCTACATAGGGAAACTGCTCAGAAGCTACCAGGAAGACATTGTCAGAATTATAGGCATCGGGGCGCCCTGCTTCCAAATAAGATTCCTTTACCACCTCCTGACTCACGGACATGACAATGGGGTCGTTATTGACGACCTTCAGATTGGCGTCATAATCTGCAATTTTCCGGGCAATCCTTCCTAAAATGCTGGTTGCGGCAATGGTTGAGATGCTTCCCATTCCTGTTAAACCATGAACAAAAAGCACGGGTTTACCCATTTCCGTGGCGCGACCGAGGGCTTCATCCACGGCGTCAAGCCCCCCAATCTTCCTGAGGAACATATCGGGATTTCGCCGTGCATGCACTATAAAATAGAGGATAATGGCTGAGAGGATAATCATGATCACAAAATTATTTATCTTTTTTGTGTGTATCAGATTGCCGTGTGCAGTGGCAGAGGCTATCGTGTCCAGGAAAACTTTAGTATCGCCCGATACCATTGCCAGTTTGAAATAAAATGTTTGCTTCTTGGGAAGTGTTTCGCCGTTGTAAACTTTTTTGGGGAATATCTGAACGTAATGATAATTGCCATTCTTTTTTTTGTAACCGTAAATTTCAGGGGCGCTTGTTCGATAGCTGGTATTTGACTTTATTCGGATAGCCTCCTTTTCAAAGGAGCCGTTTTTGTCTCTGTCGATGTAAATCACATAGAAGACGTCAGGTGAGTCGTTAGGGGAAGCAGACCACGTCAGGGATATCATTTCGCCGGCATCATTTGGGGTATCAAATGCCTCGAATTCTGCGGGCGGGATGAGGAAAGCAGGTGATTGAGCAACGAGTGTTGAGGTGATAAAAAAAGGTATAAAAAAGATACCGATAATAAAAAATGTGTTTTTTAATAAATTCATGGTTTAAGAGTTTTAAACTGGCAGCGTAGCCGAGACAGTTGCGCAAATAGAAAATCTGCCACAAAGAAACAAAGATTTTATAGCATTAGTGCTTTGTGACTTGGCGGCTTCTCTCTTACAATTTTCGCAATTATAATTTATTACCTTGAAATTACAATAGGAAAGTAAGAAGAATGAAAACTTATCCTTGTAATAATGAATTTGCTGTAAAAGAAATGTTGAGTTTTATAGTATGCCCTTGAAAAGGCATATCAAATAATGTATCCTTACTGTAAGGAGGTAAGATAATATGATTGCAAAAAAGACTTCAAAAAACCAGCTCACGCTACCAAAAGAGATTGTAAAGTCATTTCCGGATATTGAGTATTTTGATGTAACCGTCAAAGATAGGAAAATAGTTCTGAAACCGGTCAAGATTACTCCTGTAAACGAAACCCTTGAAGAAGTGAGGGATAAAATAGAAAAACTTGGTATTACGGGAAAGGACGTGTCTGAAGCGGTCAAATGGGTAAGAGGAAGAAAGAGGCAGTAAAGGTCGTACTGGATACCAATATCCTGATATCGGCATTGCTTTTCAAGGGTGAATTATCAAAAATCGTTGATCTGTGGAAGAATGGCAGGATAGTTCCTTTTTTCTCCAGAGAAACCTTTGATGAATTCGTGAGGGTGCTCGAATATCCAAAATTTTCTCTCACAAAGACGGAGATAAAGACAATTTTTGAACAGGAAGTTATTCCATATTTTGAGGTAGTGGACATAACCGATGAAGTTAAGGGAATATGTAAAGATCCTGATGATGACAAATTCCTTTCATGTGCCGTTTCGGCATTTGTGGACTTTATAGTTAGCGGAGATAAGGATTTGTGTGTTCTAGGAAAGTACAGGTCTGTAAGAATTGTAAGTGCGATAGAATTTATAAGGATGTTTGACTGATGATGCGGGAAAGTCCACCCTGACACACTAGATTGCATACTCTCTTCTGGATTATTTTTTGTCAAAATATTCCTATAAAAATTTGAATTAGACGTTTCGTTTGGAAAGTCTTGCCATGTATCCCCCATCCCCTGCATTCATAGTGGGCAAATAATACTCCTCTGCATCGAGGCAGAATTGGGGTTCGTTGTTGAGAAATTTTTTTATTATATCCTGGTTTTCTTCGGGCTCGATGCTGCACGTGCTGTATACCAGATACCCTCCGGGTTTCAGCATGGCAGCGCCTGTTTTTAATATTGAATATTGCAGAGTTGTCAGTTTATTTATATCTTCTTCTTTCAGCCGCCATCTGGCCTCCACGCGACGCGAAAGCACACCCGTATTGGAACAGGGGGCATCGATGAGCACCCGGTCAAATTTGACGTGAAAAGGAACTCTTTCGCCAGAGGCGTCACCACACACAATAAAAACATTCTGTACTCCCATCCGCCAGCAATTTTCCTGAACTGAATGCAAGCGTTTTAAAGAAATGTCAAGGGCACAAATTCTGCCCGTATTCTCTAAAAGTTCTGCAATATGGGTTGTCTTTCCTCCGGGCGCTGCACACATATCTAACACCCTATCTGATTTTTCTACCTTGAGGAATTGGGCTACTTTCATGGCTGAAATATCCTGCACAAAGAATAATCCTTCCGCAAATCCCGGTATCTCAGAGACGGCGATGTTATCAACGACTACGGTATTACCGAGGGCATATGAATTGATACCATTTTTTTCAAGCAGTAAAATAAATTCCTGGGGTGATATTTTTCTATGGTTGATACGAAGGAATACCTTTGGGGGAAGATTGTTGATTTTACATATCTCGATGGTTTTATCCTTACCATACCGGTTGAGCCAGCGTTTTATGAGCCATTCAGGATGACTATAATTAACCGCCATGTAGGCAGAGGGATTTTTGTTCGGATCGGGCAAAACAGCATGTTGGAACGTACACCACGTGTTTCCCCTTCTGTGCAAGGCCTTCTGCCGATCAGTAGCATCTGGTTCATCCGCAGATTTATTTTGAATACCTCTTTCGATGGACCTAAGAATTGCATTTGTAAATCGAACTGCATCCGTCCGGCGGACTAATTTTTTGACCAGTTCTACGGACGTGTTTATTGCGGCGGAAACAGGTATCTTATCCAGATAAACGATTTGATAGAGACCCAGACGCAGGGCATACAACACCCAGGGTTCTATCTTATTGAGTGGAATCTTCGAAAAGGAAGAAATGAGGGTATCGAGGGATAAGCGATGGCGAATAACGCCGTTTACCAGTTCTGTAAGGAGGTTTTTGTCTCGTGGAAACCAATCGGCTTGCGAACATTTTTCAGAGATAAGCTCCTGGGCAAAAATCTCTTTTTCTTCAATTTCTCGCAGGATGCGAATACATTCATAGCGGACATCTGTCTTACTTGAGGAATTTTTCAATTGCCTCTTTCACCTCGTCCAGATATACGTCCGTGTCCTTACAATATCCGTGAGGCCTCAGATTAGGCACTGCAAATATAGCCTTGGACATGGCAGCCATCAGGCCAGTCCTGAGTTCCTTCTCGCAGGCGATAGCCACCACACCGTGTATTTCTTCGGACATGACCTTTTGAAGTGCAACGCGCCCGCCTGTGGCAAGGATAATATGAACCCCGTATTTTTCAGAAAATTCCAGCAAGTCTTTGATTTTGCATTTACCGCAACGTTTACACTCGTTCAGGTCGTTTTTAACATTTTGCTTACACTGCGAATTCTGTATGCAATGAGGAAAGAGGATCAATAAATTTTTAGGAGAACACTTCTTCTTGCGAAACTGCAGCATGAGGTTATTTATAGAAACAACTTTTTTATCAATAAATTCCATAGTACCTGCCTTTAATTAACAATAAAAATTCACTACAAATTGGAAAAAGCTTGTGTGAGAACCGGAGAATACATACTGCCTCAAAGTGTATTTAAGTACCGTTTAGCTTCCTTCACAGTTTTAAACCGTTTAAATTAAACAAGTCATAGGAGTCATCTTATGCCCCCGTGTATATTCCTGTGCGTCCATCGCCCGCTTGCCTTCGGGTTGTAATTGTGTAATACAAAGAAAACCGTCCAAAGTGGCTACATGGATTCCACAGGGAGCAATCTCAACCACAGTGCCTGGGTTAAGAGGCGTTTTCGTCTCTGATGCCTCGTGAATCTGTGTCTTGAGTATAATAAGCCGTTTCTTTTCTTCAGTGTCTTTTGGACAGTAATAAGTATAAGCGCCAGGCGACGGGGTGACGCCGCGGATGAGATTGTGGATTCTTTGTGTCTCCTGAGACCACGGAATCAATCCATTTTCCTTTTTCAATTTAGGGGCAAAGGTTACCCCTTTTTCGTCCTGTTTTGTGTAAGCGGCATTTCCTGTTTCAATGCGGGTTAGCGTATCAATCAACAGTTCCGCACCCATAGAAGCCAACCTTTTTTCAAGTTCTCCTGCATTTTCCCCGGGAAATATAGGTGTCGTTTTTTGGGCAATAATGTCGCCCGCATCCATTTTAGCGGTCATGACCACAGAGGTAACGCCGGTAACTGTTTCTCCTTGTATAATTGCCCAGCTAATCGGGGCTGCCCCGCGAAGTTTTGGCAACAAAGACGCGTGAACGTTGATACACCGGTATCTGGGAAGATTAATAATCGGAATAGACAGGAACTGTCCAAAGGCAACAACAACGATACAATCGGGCGAAAGGCACTGGAGTTGTTTCACAACTGCTTCCTCATTGATATTAACCGGCTGCATAATTCGTAATCCCAATTCTCGAGCTGCCTCTTTTACCGGTGAAGGAGACGGTATTTTACTTCTTCCCTTAGGCCTGTCCGGTTGTGTAACAACAGCAATAATTTTATGTGTTGATGTTGCCAAGGAGCGTAAACTGGGGACTGCAAATTCAGGCGTTCCCATAAAGACCACATTCATTGTTTGATAAACCAACCTGTGTTTATAATTTGTTTTTTCACGATTATCGCAAACATTAATTACACAGGAATTCGGGCACCTTTATAGGACCGTTCAAATTCTTTTAGCCGATGGGATATGGCCAAACGGTTGGCCGGGCTCATTTTATCAATGAAAAGACAGCCGTTGAGATGATCGATCTCATGCTGCCAGGCACGCGCAGTCAGACCTTCTGTCTCGATTTCTATTTTTTGCCCTTTGAGATTGTATGCCTGCGCCTTGATCCGTTGGGCACGGACGACCTTGCCCATAATGCCCGGGAAACTCAAACAACCCTCTTCTTTATTCAATTCCCCCGCTTCTTCTGTAATTACGGGGTTGATAAATACCTTTTCCTCATGACTGCCGCCATCAGCGTCAATAATAAACAGACGGACAGACCACCCCACCTGGGGAGCTGCCAACCCAATACCCTGCGCCTGATACATCAATTCCATCATTTCCTCCACCTTCAGGTATACCTCTTTATTGATTTCCGTGAGGGGTTTTGCCTTTTGACGGAGCACGGGGTCTGGATAATTAATTATATTCATTAGCAGTATGAGTAGTAAAGACAAAACAAGTGACGGGTGACGTTTTACTCGTCACCCGTTATTCGACAAACGTCACTTCCCCATTTACACGAGGACATGATTTCTAAAAACTTACACAAACTTTAAATTTACTATAATAAAAAATCACGCAGAATGCAAGCTTCTTTCGTTTTCCTGTTGACTTTAGGCGATAAATTACATAAATTATAAACTATTGTTTTTTTGAATTTATTATTCATAGTATTTATACGTAAATTTTGGTTAAAGGAGTGACATATGCCTATAATGAGATCAGCCAAAAAAAGGCTCAGGCAAAACATAAAACAAAATTTGAGAAACCGGTCGTATAGAGCGGCATTAAAAACCCAGTTGAAAAAGTTTTTGAGTGTAGTAAAAGAAGGAAATGCACAAGCGGCGCAGGAAGAACTCCGACTAACAGTAAAAAAATTAGACAAGGGTGTTGCCAAAAACATTTTACATAAAAATACCGCAAGCAGAAAGAAGTCACGACTCGCAAAAAAGCTTAATCAGATGAAGTCCGCTGCCCAAGAATAAAGGCAATTATGCCTGAAACAATGCCTTGAGGTGGGCTTCTATGCACAAAGGAAGGTCGGATAGATGGTAACCACCCTCAAGGCATGATACAATCCTGCCCTTGCAATGCCTCTCAGCGGATTTCATGACAATTTCCGTTAATGTCCCAAAATCATTAATATTCAAATTCAAACCGCCAATCGGGTCTTTTTTGTAAATATCAAAGCCTGCAGAAATGATGATAAATTCGGGAACAAATTGATTTACCCGCTGTTCCATAACATCCCTAAATATTTCGATATATTTTTCAGGCATCGTATCAAACGAGAGGGGCACATTGACGTTGAATCCCTTGCCTTTGCCCCGGCCGTCCTCCTCTTTTCTCCCGGAACCGGGATAAAACGGGTATCGGTGCATTGAGAAGTACAACACCTCTGGATCGTTGTAAAACGCATCCTGCGTACCATTCCCGTGGTGAACATCCCAGTCAACAATAAGGATTTTTTCCAGCCGGTGCTTTGACTGCAGGTATTTTGCCGCAATGGCTACATTATTGAAGAGGCAAAAGCCCATTCCTCTCGAGGGTGTGGCGTGGTGTCCCGGCGGACGTACCAGACAAAAACCATTTTTTTCTTCCCCTTTCATGATTAAATCAATGGCTGTCAGGGATGCGCCTGCTGCATAAACAGCCGCATCATACGATGCGCGGGAAACTACCGTATCGCCATCCAGCCAACCACCGGTATCTGCGATCTGCCTGACGGTCTCGATGTAAGATTGCGGATGAACCAGTTTGACTTCCTCCAATGATGCGGCGCGAGGTTTCTCCACTCTCAATTGATCCCAGAGTCCGCTCGCCCGAAGGTGCTTTACTGTATTTTCAAGCCTCTTGGCATTTTCAGGATGGCCGTATCCGGTATCATGCTTCAAAAAGATGTCGTCATAAATAAGCAGTGTCATAGCGCAGTGTAACCATTTCCCGTAAGCTTATAAAATAAAGATATATTAACTTAAGCATGTAGTTAATTATATGACTTAATGCTATAACAAGCGATGAAATAAAGCAAGTTTTACTTGAAATTGACCTATAAATTTGTTATTTTGTTGCGCTGAATTATTTACTTAACCTAAAGGAAATTATCTACTTAAATTTAACAAGATGTTGATAATTGATATTGTAAATATAGTTGAGGGTTTCTAAAGTATGAGAAATTTCTTATCTAACTTTTTTGAACGACTAGAAACACGTATTTATAAATTCCATGGAAACGGGAACGGGAACGGGAACGGAAATGGGAAACACCCGGTTGCTGAACTGCCCAGGCATGAATTGCGATTCGAGAGTATACCTGTGAAGAATGCCACCACTACTAATTTACCGGTAAAAAATCCATTGGATAATGCCATAGGCAGTGCGCAACAATATCTACTTAGTAATCAAAACCATTCCGATGGACATTGGGTAGGAATTTTAGAGGCAGATACTACCATCACATCAGACTATATCATGTTGATGCATTTTCTCGGGAAAATAGATCATGAAAAACAAAGGAAGGCGGTAAACCTCCTCCTTGAACATCAACTTCCTGACGGGGGATGGAATATTTATTATGGAGGTCCCAGCGAAATTAGCGCCTCGGTAAGGGCATATTTTGCCTTAAAATTGGCCGGATATTCTGCCGATGAACCTTTTATGCAGAAAGCCAAGAAGTGTATTCTGGAGATGGGCGGCATAATGAAGACCAACTGTTTTACCAAGATTTACCTTGCCATGTTTGGACAGGTTGACTGGCAAGCTGTACCCGCCGTTCCTGCTGAAATGATCCTGTTCCCGCCGGGTTTTTATTTTAGCATTTACGAGATGTCCTATTGGTCGAGGTGCATTGTCGTCCCCCTCTCCATTGCTATTGACAAAAAGCCACATATTCCTGTAGGGGATGACCTGCTGAAAGAACTTTATCTTGTTCCCCGCGACAAGGTTGTCTACCGTATCAAGAGAGACCAATCGGGATGGTGCTGGCATAATTTCTTTATTGATGCTGATAGTATTTTCAGGCGTTACGAACAGCACCCTATTAAATTTGTTAGAAAGATTGCCCTTCGGAAGGCGGAAAAATGGATGCTCGAACATATTGAGAAATCCGGCGGATTGGGAGCTATATGGCCTGCAATTATCAACTCCATTTTTGCTATGAAATGTCTTGGCTATTCAGACGATCACCCTGCACTGGCAAGCCAGCTAAGAGAAGTCGAAAAACTGGTGGTTAATGAAGAGGACAAGCTTTATTTACAGCCGTGCGTATCTCCCGTTTGGGATACAGCCTGGGCAATCATTGCACTTCATGAATCAGGAATACCTGGCACGCATCCGGCATTACAAAAGGCAGGAGAGTGGTTACTCAGCAAGGAAGTCAGGAATTTCGGTGACTGGGCTTTGAAGTGCAAGGTAGAAGAACCCAGCGGCTGGTATTTCCAATACGCCAACGAGTTTTACCCCGATACCGACGACAGCGCCGCGGTGCTTATGGCGTTACAGCGCATATCCTTACCAGAGGCGGCACACAAGGAAAAAACATTTTTGCGCGGATTGAGGTGGATTCAGGCTATGCAATGCGATGATGGCGGATGGGGGGCATTTGACCGCAATAACAATAAGGCCATTTTAAATCATATACCTTTTGCAGATTTTAATGCATTATTAGACCCAAGTACAAGCGATGTCACAGGCCGATGCCTGGAATTTTTGGGGCGTATTGGGTTTAGCAAGACTTACGTTAATATCAGAAAGGCTGTGGAATTTCTCCAAAAAGAGCAAGAAAAAGACGGTTCATGGTTTGGGCGTTGGGGCGCAAACTATATTTATGGCACGTGGTCAGTGCTTGCCGCACTCCTGGCGGTTGGAGAGGATATGAACAAGCCATACATCAAAAAGGCCGCTGAGTGGATGAAAAGTGTCCAAAATTCTGATGGTGGATGGGGTGAAACCATAAAGTCGTATGACGACCCGTCACTGAAGGCAATTGGCAGAAGCACACCATCACAGACGGCATGGGCACTGCTGACGTTGTTCGCAACTGGTGAAGTAAAATCAGATGCTGTAGAAAAGGGTATAAAATTTCTCTTATCGAGGCAAAAAGAAGACGGAAGCTGGGATGAAACTGAATTTACAGCAACCGGCTTCCCGAAGGTCTTTTACCTAAAATACCACATGTATCGAAATTACTTTCCTTTGTTTGCATTAGGTAGATACCGCAATCTTACTCAAAAATCATAACACAATAAAGTAGGCATTCGGCAACTATTTCTATTTGCATGTAGGGGCTGAAAATCTTCAGCCCCTACCAAATTGAAATTCCTAGCTAAAGCTCCACTTAGCCATTTCTATAATATCAGATAGTCGTTTTCCACCCCCCAGCACTACGGTAGGCTCAAAACCACAATGCATCATACAATTCTTACAGCGGGGGTCGTTCCCTTCCTGATACTTCTCCCAGTCCGTACGTTCCATATACTCATCGAAGGTTTTATAGTGGGTATCCGTAATGAGGTAGCAAGGACTCTTCCAGCCCAGATAGTTTCTTGTTGGATTTCCCCACGGTGTGCACTTCAAATACCTTTCCCCCTTTAAAAATTTTAAATACAGGGGAGAGTTCAATATCTTGTATTTTTTTGAAATACCATAAATAAATCCAAACCTTTCCTGTATCTCTTTTCGGCAAAGGAATATTTCATTCTCATTGTGTTCGAAACTAAAGCCGGGAGATACCAGCATGCCATCTACACCCAGTCCCTCCAGAAACGCAAATAGTTCTTTAATTTCCTCTTCACGGGTATTTTTGTAAATCGTGGTATTCGTGCAGACCTTGAATCCCGCCTGCTTTGCTGCGCGGATAGCGGTGGTGGCGCGTTCAAAGACCCCTCGCCCTGCAATGGCATCGTGCGTCTTTGCGAGGCCATCGATGTGGACATTAATATTAAAATATTTGCTGGGCTTCAGCTTTTTTATTGCCTCAGCTAATAACACGCCATTCGTGCATAAATAGATATGCCGTTTTTTATGCAAGATGCCCCTGATAATCTTGTCGATTTCCGGGTGCATCAGCGGCTCACCACCAGTGACAGTGACAACCGGGGTGGGACACTCTTCCACGGACTGAATACATTCTTCCGTACTTAATGTTTCCCGCATTGTATCTTTGTATTCATGTATGCGGCCGCAGCCCTCACAGGCGAGGTTACATGCATGGGTAACCTCAAGCATCAATACCAGGGGGAACCGCTCCTTTGCTAAAAACCGGTTCTTAATCAGATATTTTGTTAGTGAAGAACCTAATGATAATGAAACCCTCATAACAGGCAGGACTCCCTTTTTGTAAATAAAGGCAAAAGCCAATACTGATTAAATTCAAATAAATTCCAAATACAAAATGCTATACCAATTGTTTAATACTGTCAAGCGTTTATTTAACGTGTGGTCGCAATAGTTCGTACTTTTTTATAATTGTATTGAAAATTATAACCAAATTTGATTCTATTTATGCGTTTCTTACTACATTAGGAAAATTTATGATAGCAATATTTTTTGCGTTAAGTCAGGAAATTGCATCTTTAAAATCAAAGGTAAATATCCTGAAAAAGATGCGGTATGCCCACGCCACATTCTACCAGTCGGAATTTTGCGGTTTTCCATTGACCCTCGTCCAGACGGGTGTAGGTAGAAATGTCTCCGATATCATCCAGCACTTATCAAAATGTTTCAGGGTACAATTAATGGTCTCTTCTGGTTTTGCGGGTAGTATAAACCCAGCGGTGGGTGTTGGGGATTTGGTTATCGGTAAACACGTCCTCTATTCGTCTCAGGAAGCGCTGGAAGGAGAAGTCCGGGTTGATTCGACACTTACCTGTGATGCATCAATTGCGGATTTGGCTGTGAGATTATGCAATAATGAGGTCTTTAAATCACATTATGGAGATATTCTGACCGTTAATAAAATCATTCGTCAGTCTTCAGTAAAAAAACATGTCGGAAATGAAACTTCCGCAATAGCCGTCGATATGGAATCCTTCGCAATTGCGGAACGGGCGCACGCCATGGGAATTCCTTTTGTTGTTGCACGTGCAATTTCAGACGGGATAGACGAAGACTTAGAAATACACGAAAACATGGTCACCGAGGGTGGTAATGTCAATATACCAGCTACAGCACGCCACCTGTTAAATAAACCGCACCATATCCCGTACCTGAATCGTCTCCGTAAACAGACCAAATCCGCCCTAAATACTTTATCGGCATTCTTCCCAAATTTTATTACACAAATATATAACTCTTTGTTAACATAATTAATATTTGTAATAATGATTCACCGCAAAGAATCAAAGAACGCAAAGGAAAATGCCCGAAGGTGAGAAGTTGAGAAATGTAACTTCCCAACCTCTCGACTTCTCAGATGCTTAATTTCTTAGCGCCCTCTGCGCCTTTGCGGTGAAATAAACCACTACAAACTTGTTTAAAGGCGAATCATGGCAAATAAAAAAATCGGGATTGTCATGGGCAGCAATTCGGACCTCGAAACGATGAAGGAAGCAGTAAATGTACTGAAGGAGTTCGAGGTAGATTTTGACGTAAATGTCATATCCGCCCATCGTTCGCCGGAAAGAACCCATGCGTATGCTGTCGAGGCGGAAAAGAAGTATGAAGTGATTGTTGCTGCCGCAGGAGAAGCCGCACATCTGGCAGGGGTTATTGCGAGCTTAACCCCCATCCCCGTTATTGGTGTACCAATGCCGACCTCCGGGCTGGGTGGATTGGATTCACTCCTCTCCATGGTGCAAATGCCGTCGGGTATCCCCGTGCCTACGATGGGTATCGGGAAGTCAGGAGCTGTTAATGCCGCAATATTAGCGGTTCAGATAGTAAGCGTATCAGATCCAAAATTGAGACAGAAGCTCGTTTCATACAAAAAGAAGCTTGCAGACGAAGTAGCAAAAAAGGATAAAGAGGTAAGAACAGAACTTGGACTATTATAGATACAATATTTTACCGTTTCGAATCCCCGTTTTCACGAGGACAGGTTTTATTATTAGACAGGATTGACAGGATAAAATACGACAAGAAATCCTGTAAATCCTGTCTAAATGAATTATTTTACAAGGGAGATGAAATGCCACTACCAACTATCGAATGGGAGGGAGATGTCAATGGTCGTATCCGGCTGATTGACCAGACCCTGTTACCCAACGAACTAAAATATGTTTATTGTGATGATATCAAAAGTATCTGGCATGCAATTAAGACTCTTATGGTGAGAGGTGCGCCGGCGATTGGTATTGCAGGCGCTATGGGTGTAGTCTTGGGTATTAAGGAGATACAGGCGAAGGATACTGACGCATTCTTAAAGGAACTCAAGCGTGTAACAACTTATTTAGGTTCATCCCGTCCAACAGCGGTCAACCTCTTTTGGGGACTTGCGCGCATGGAACGTGTCGCGCAAGAAAACAAGGGTAAGTCCGTTCAGGACATAAAAAAAATCCTCCTTCAGGAAGCAATCAAGATACAAAATGAAGACAAGGCCATTTGCAGGCAAATTGGTGAGAATGGCTCAGAATTTATTAAAGACAGCAATGGCGTTCTCACCCACTGTAATGCAGGAGGGCTGGCAACCGCCGATTATGGCACTGCATTAGCCGTAATGTTTAAAGCAAAAGAACAGGGTAAACGTTTCAAGGTCTTTGCAGACGAGACGCGTCCGTTACTGCAAGGCTCCAGGCTGACGGCATGGGAGCTAATGCAAGCAGGAATAGATGTCACTCTGATATGCGACAACATGGCGGCGCATGTGATGAAACAGGGAAAGGTACAATGCGTAATCGTGGGGGCTGACCGAATCGCCGCCAATGGCGATACTGCCAACAAAATCGGCACGTACGGCGTCTCCATCCTGGCAAAAGAACATGGAATTCCCTTCTACGTTGCAGCGCCTGTGTCTACCTTTGATTTGAGCATAAAATCAGGAAATGATATTCCCATTGAGGAGCGTTCCCCTGAAGAGGTCACCAGCGGATTCGGCAAGAGGACGGCGCCTGAAGGGGTCAAGGTCTTCAATCCTGCCTTTGATGTCACCCCTGCAAAAAATATTGCGGCTATCATTACGGAAAAAGGGGTAATCAAAAACCCTTCTGTCGAGAATATCCAACGTGTTTTGGGGAGTTGTACTTCCTAGAGCGGCAAAACCGCAACCAAATCCCCCTTAACAAAGGGGGGGAAGGGGGTTGTAAAAAAACTTGCATAAAAGAGAAGGTTACAGCATAAATTGTTAAGGAGAATTTAAATGCACAACCATTGGCACATCTTTCAAATTTTATCTATAGTTACTATCCTTCCCATGTTACTTTTAAGCTGTGGCAGCGATCGGGTTAACATAGAGTTTAAGACTCCTCGGCAAATTTATGTGGACGATTCAAAGACAGATCCGGACAAGCTGAATAAAGAACTGGAATATGACATAAGAGAGGCGGAAAAAAAACGCAGGCAGAAACAGCGCGAAGCTGAGGCCGCAGCAAAGGCAGGGGCGGAACAAAAGGCAAACGCAGGAAAGAGTGGCACGGAACAACCTGTCGAAGAGGAAGCACCACAATCAGAAGAAGCGGAACAACCGACACAACAAAGGTGATTCATATACAATCTGCCTTTGGTGAAATATTTAAAAGCACAGCGACAAAATCTGCGGATATTTCGTTAGCTGCGGAGTGAAAAACGAGATATGAAAAAAACGATTTCCCTTAGGGCTGAATATATTAAAAGAGGGTGTGAGATTGTGAGGCCGATCGGTGACATTGATGTTATAAAGGCGATGTTATCAAAGGCACGTGAAAAGCTAAAAACAGCCCGGATAGATTTTGATAATGAACGATATGATGACTCTGTTTCCCGTTCTTATTATGCGGTATTTCATCAAAAGAAGATTCGGAAGAAGCAGAAAAGATTATAGATACAGGTGAAACATATCTGGCAAAGGCTTACAAGGTTTCAAAAGAATACCGGAAAGCCTAAAGAAATTAATGAAGAAGCAAAAATCTTCTTTGTATAAAGTCCTCGCCATTGCCGGTTCCGATTCAGGTGGCGGGGCTGGCATTCAGGCGGATATTAAGACAATTACAGCCCTGGGAGGATATGCGACAACCGTTATTACCGCATTAACTGCCCAAAACACCATGGGCGTCCAAGCCATCCTTGAGGTGCCAGCATCCTTTGTGGGTCAACAAATAGACGCCATAATGACCGATATCGGCACAGATGCCGTTAAAACGGGGATGCTGATGAACAAGGGCATCGTGGATGTGGTCGGCCTGAAAATCAAAGAATATAACATCAAATGCGTTGTGGTAGACCCGGTCATGATATCCAAGAATGAAAAAAGGTTGTTATCTGTCGATGCCGTTGATGCTCTCACATCAAAATTATTCCCCCTATCCCTGGTTGTTACGCCAAA
The DNA here is from genome assembly GCA_016873155.1 of Planctomycetota bacterium. Lineage (GTDB taxonomy): Bacteria > Planctomycetota > Brocadiia > Brocadiales > Brocadiaceae > Wunengus. The sequence goes on from VGXX01000029.1 coordinate 16,354, forward strand.
CATCCCGGAGGCGGAATATATCTCAGGTATAAAGATAAAAACTCCTTCTGACGCAGAAAAAGCCGCAAAATGTATCCACCGGCTAGGTCCCTCATGCGTGCTCATAAAAGGCGGACATGCAGGGAAATCATGGGATATGAAAAACGAAGGCAGCGTGATTGATGTCTTATATGATGGGAAATCTTTTGAATATATTGAGAGTGAATACATACCAACAAAAAATACCCACGGCACGGGTTGCACCTACGCCTCGGCAATAGCCACCTGTCTGGCAAAAGGTTTTGGTCTGAAAGAGTCCGTTGTTCAGGCAAAGAAATTTGTTACAGCATCCATCCGAAAATCGTTCAATCCCGGTAAAGGATACGGAACGCTGGATCAGTTTGGGGCAATACAATTCCCTTGAATTGCACAGCGTTGATTGTTATAATTTTTAACATTATTAGTATGTAATTTATTTTTGAAAAAGTATTTTGGAGCGTTCATTCTCAGCATCGTTGCGGTGAATTCACCGGGTAGCAGATTGACACAATAAACACTTGTTTTGTATTGAGGATTTACTAATATGCAACAGGTTGCCGCATTAGAATCCAGCGTATTGGTGTTAAACAAGTTTTTCATGGCTCTCCACGTAATTTCGGCAAAGAGGGCATTTGTCTTATTATGCAAGGAAAGCGCCGAAGTTATTTCCGTGGACGATGGGAAATACAATTCTTACAATTTCGAAACCTGGAAAGATGTTTCTCTTTACAGGGCAAAGTCAGGTTTACCCGACGAAGATAATACAAGCTGGATCAGAACCGTATCTTTCGAAATTGAAGTGCCAAAGATTATCCGTCTCTTGTTTTATGAAAAACTCCCGCAGTCCAATGTAAAATTTAACAGACGGAACATCTTTGCCCGGGATGAAAACAGGTGCCAGTATTGCGGCCAAAAGTTTCCCACATCGGAGCTTAGTTTAGACCACATTGTACCGAAGGCATATGATGGAAAAACTACATGGACGAACATTGTGTGCGCCTGTACCGATTGCAATAAAAAGAAAGGGGGCAGAACCCCTATACAGGCGAGAATGAAGTTAATACGTAAGCCTGTCAAGCCAAAACACAGCCCCATACTAAGTTTGAAACTTCGTTCAGATAGATATCGCTCCTGGAAGCAATTTTTAGACGAGGCGTACTGGTCAGTGCCGCTAAAATAAACCTGAAAATTTTTTTGCAGTAATTACCCATCCCTACTTTTAGAGAATATTATTTAAAAGTCGTGGAAGAGGAGCATTCAGATGCATGCTCCAGAGTGATTCAGAAAACACTATATTCTTTTTCAAAAATATACGGGTTTGTAGTTAAAACTCGTATTTTTTTTTATAAGAAAGGTATTCTGAAGAGCGCTCGTCTTCCCGTCCCTGTAATCAGTGTTGGAAATATTACTGTGGGAGGGACAGGCAAAACGCCGGTCGTAGAGTACATTGCACGGTATTTACAGGCGAAAGGTAAAAGGGTTGCTATCCTCAGCAGGGGTTACGCAGCCCGAATAAAGCAAGAATCTGGTTCTCCTGGCAAAAATATCTGTAATGACGAATATCTCTTGTTTAAGGAAAATATTCCGGACGTTATGCACCTGATGAACAAAGACCGGATTAAAGGCGGACTAGAGGCTATCGAACGTTTTCAGGCTGAATGTCTCGTGCTTGATGACGGATTCCAACACCTTCGCCTGGCAAGGGATTTGAATATTGTAGTCATTGATGCGCTGAATCCCTTTGGGTATGAACAGATAATTCCGCGAGGCATGCTGCGGGAGCCATTGGAAGGACTCAAGAGGGCTGACATGATTCTGCTATCCCACGTAGACCAATGCAGCCGTGATAAAATTACCGTTATTACTAACCGTTTGCGTGAGATTATAGGTGACGTCCCTGTTGTAGAAACAGTTCATAAGCCGATTTGTTTAGAATCAGCAAAGGATGCAGCGAAGTTAGATATTCATTGTTTACGCGGCAAAAGGGTCTTTGTGTTCTGTGCTATCGGTAATCCTGTATCGTTCAGAAAAAGCATAGAAAATCTGGGGGCGGGGATAGCCGGTTTTCGCGTATTTCCCGATCACCATGTATATACTCTTTCTGAATTACAGGAATTGAATGCAGAGGCGCTGGGCATGAAACCGGATGCAATTGTCATTACCCAAAAAGACAGGGTGAAAATAGGGAATAACCTCAGTGTCTGGGGCTTTCCTGTATGGACATTAAAGATAGAAATTTGTGTTGTAAATGGGTATAAAATTTTTGAAAATAAGATAAATGCCATTCTGAATTGAAAGGAGAGAAACAATGGCTCATAAAATAACCAACGAATGTATAAACTGTGGGGCCTGTGAGAGTGAATGCCCTGTAAACGCCATATCGGAATCCGGCGACTTCAGGGTGATTAATGCCGATCTCTGCACCGACTGTGGTAATTGTGTGGCTGTATGTCCTGTCGAGGCAATACTAGCTTCTTAATGAGCGACTAGCTTCAAGGAAGGAACTTTGATGGCGAAACAGCGTGAGCGCAAAACCGATTCTTTTAAACCTTTAGACCTTCGGAGGATTAAAACTTATTCCATAAAGAAACGAAAGAATCTTTCAAACATCAACCTGTTCGCCAAACCCGTCTTACCCGATGATGGAATTCCTGCCTTTTTTGAATCCTTACCGGAGATACTGGCTGCAACAAATTTACGGAAGGTGATTGAAGCGATAGCACAGGCATACCAGGAAAAACGTCCTGTCATAATGGCTCTTGGCGCGCATGTAATAAAATGCGGTTTGTCGCCGTTAATTATAGACCTCATGAAACGCCGCATAATAACGGCGCTTGCCATGAATGGCGCTGGAGCAATCCACGATTATGAAGTATCGCTCATTGGCGCAACCTCTGAGGATGTAGCATCAAGCCTGAAAGACGGCAGTTTTGGAATGGTAAAGGAAACGGCGGATGTTTTTCAGATCGCATCCGCAAAAGGAACAAAAGGCGGCATCGGACTTGGGCGGGCATTAGGGGAAAAAATAATCAAAGACAAAAATGCCTTTGAAGATTTGAGTCTGCTGGTCTGGGGCGCAAGACTGAATATCCCGACCACGGTTCATGTTGCATTGGGAACGGACACCATCCACATGCATCCGAATGTTTCCGGAAAGGATTTGGGGGAATCCAGCCATATTGATTTTAAAATCCTCGCCTCCGTGGTTTCTGAACTGGAAGGAGGCGTATGGCTCAATATAGGTTCTGCCGTCATCATGCCGGAGGTTTTTCTCAAGGCGCTTTGTATTGCAAGGAATATCGGCCGTAAGGTTGAAAATTTTGTGACGGTAAATATGGATATGATTCAGCATTACAGGCCGCAAACGAACGTCTTAAAAAGGCCGTCCCCGTATGGATATGCTATTACAGGTCACCATGAAATCATGTTGCCGCTTTTAAGGATGGGTATTCTGGCGCAACTCGGTATAGGAGATGAGTAAAACCAAAAAACTTTTAAAAATATACCAGAAGATGTTCGATGCGTTTGGCCCCCGGCAATGGTGGCCTGGTGAAACCCCATTCGAGGTTGTCATCGGCGCTATACTAACGCAAAATACCAACTGGTCTAACGTTGAAAAGGCTATCAAAAACCTTAAGACGGCTGGCAAGCTTTCTCCGGAAGGAATATATGGGTTAAGTACAACAGAACTGGCGGTACTCATCAAACCATCGGGCTTTTTTAATGTCAAGGCAAAACGTGTCAAGGCATTTATTAATTGGCTATTTTCAAAATATGATGGTAACCTATCGAAGATGTTTGCCCGGGACTTGCAAACACTTCGAAGTGAATTACTTTCTGTAAAAGGTATCGGGCCGGAAACGGCCGATTCAATTTTGCTCTATGCGGGGAATATGCCCACATTTGTTGTGGATGCCTATACCCACAGGATTTTTTCACGGCATGAACTTATTCCTGAAGAAAGCACCTATGACGATATGAAGTCTTTCTTCGAAGAAAACCTTCCAAAAGACGTGCAGTTATTTAATGAGTATCATGCGTTATTAGTAAACATCGGAAAGATGTTTTGTAAACCCAGGAAGGTCTGTGAACCGTGTCCGTTAAAAGATATTTAGTGAGATTCTGTCTTTGCCCTCCTTCGTAAGGGGATTGAGGGGAACTAAGGTTATTTTTGGAGTAATGAAAATGATAAGTAACGAGGTGTTAATAAAGGGTGGGCATATTGTGGATCCTGCAACCGGGATTGACGGTCGCGCAGATATCCTTATTAAAAACGGCAAAGTCAATATGATTTCAAATGATATTAAACCGAATAATAATACACCGGTCATCGATGCAACTTCCAAATATGTAATACCAGGTTTAATCGACTGTCATGTGCATCTGCGCGAGCCAGGCCTGGAGTACAAGGAAACCATAGAAACAGGTTCCCGTGCAGCGGCAAAGGGAGGTTTTACCACCTTGATTTGTGAGCCGAATACCAATCCACCTATCGATTCGCTGGAAATGGTTGAATCCTTCATGGAAAGAGTTCGTCAAAAAGGCTTGGTAAACATTTTTACAAAGGCATGCATTACGAAAGGATTGCTGGGGGAGGAACTCACGGATATTGACAAGCTGGCAACAGACAAACGGGTGCGAGCCTTATCGGATGACGGCAATCCCGTTTTTTACGAACCATTAATAAAGAAGGCGTGTGAATTGGCCGCACGGAATAATCTTGTCATAAGTCCCCACTGTGAAGATTCTCAAGTTTCTCTCGACAAGGCAAAAGTAAACAGCAATGCGGCGCATTTCCCCGGCAAACCGTTTACCCACGAAACCGACTTTATTATACGCGAGATAAAATGCGCTGAGCAAGCCAAAGGATCGTTGCACGTTTCACATGTTAGCCAGAAAAGTTCCCTTGAAGTTATTCAAAAGGCCAAAGAAAGAAACATCGCCAGAATTACCTGTGAAGCCACACCGCATCATTTATTATTGGATGAAAATTTCAAGAATGCGAGTGGAACTGTACCTAAGACCAATCCCCCGCTACGCTCCATCGAAGATAGAGAAGCGCTTCAGAAAGGCCTGTCAAACGGCATAATTGACGTCATTGCCACAGACCATGCGCCCCATACTCATGACGATCTGAAAAAAGGAGCTTCAGGTTTTGTAGGACTTGAGAATGCACTCGGTGTTATCCTTACAAAACTTGTCCATCCTGGTATTCTACCATTAAAAGAAGTTGTCCGGAAAATGTCCACCAACCCTGCCCGTATTTTTAAGGTTAATGGCGGGAGTTTAGCTGTAGGTATGCCCGCGGATATTACGATTATTGACTTGGATAAAGAATGGACGGTTGACGTCGAAGAGTTTGAGTCCAAGGCAAGAAACTGCCCTTTCAACGGGTGGAAGTTGATCGGTCAAGTTGTAACTACACTTGTCGGCGGGAAAGTGGTTTTTGATAATTGCCAAATTTTATGTTAATCATTATAGACGGCTACAATTTCATATTCACCGTCCCTGAACTGGAAAGGCACGTGAAAGTAAACAATATAGAACCCGTGCGTGACCACGTCATTTCCCTGCTTTCAAAATATAAGGAGAAAAAACGCTGCGATGTAATTTTAGTATTTGATGGTAACTATACGGAAGCGTCTCTACCCAAAAAACAAACCTATGCCGGTATTACCGTAATTTATTCAAAATCAGGCATAAGCGCGGATACCGAGATAAAAAATATCACCAGCCTTTGCCAGAACCCCAGAGATGTCTCTATTGTAACTTATGACAACGATATAAAAAGGCACGTCAAAAAATGCGGCTGTCAGATTATTGAACCAAAAGCAATGTATAAAGAAGTTCTGGAGGTGCTGACCGAAAGTAAAAAAATCAAATCTGACGAGCCTGAAGCAAAGCAAAGCGGCCCATCTGAAACCGATGCAAAATACTGGAAAGATGTTTTCAAAAATCTTCCTGTTGAAGAACAGAAACCGGCCATAAAAAAAACAGATACGCCCCTGGTGAAAAAGGAAAAAAAGGAAACATCCCATACAGTTGATGAACCGGGTTACAAATATCAGGGTACCCCCTCTGATGAGACACAATACTGGGTTCGTGTCTTTACAGGAGAAAAAAAGGATGAACATCAAGATTAAAATACCCTGGACTTTTAAATGTATTCTGACCCTGGTTTATGCTGGCATCATATACTGGGAGTCTTCCAGAGATACTTCTTTTGTATCGCTCCCTTATCATACTGATAAACTGGTTCATTTTGCCGAGTTTGGTCTTTTATGTCTTATGACCTGCTGGTCGCTTTCCTTTTTGAGGGCTGGAAATAAAGGAGTCTATAAAATCATTCTGGCGATCGGCGTCACCTCACTCTATGGCATGTCAGATGAGTTCCACCAGCTATTTACCCCCAATCGTTCTGTAGACGTCTTTGACTGGCTGGCAGATACGGCAGGCGCCGTTGCTGCAGGCTTCCTATGGCAAACAATAACTCATAAACTACAAACAAAGGAAAAAGTACTTGCAATGGAAAAAACGCAAATTAATATGTAGGGGCTGAAGATTTTCAGCCCGTACCTTTTGTATGGTTTATGGACTTTTTGGACAGCTCCCAGCCCAAAAGAAGACAAACAGAGAGGATACAAGTTTTTGCATTTTATAGAAAAGCAAAAACTGGAGAGAGTCTTATCTTTAAACCCGGAAGAAGCGGAGATTCAAGCTCATCATTTTCGGAAAAGCTTTTAGCAAGAATAAATACTCCTTCTTTCAGACGATATATTTCGATTGTTTTCCCATCAGGATCGACAATCCAGTACTCTTTTACCCCAAATTTCGCATAGAGTCTCTTTTTCTTCATCATATCCGTATAAGCACTGGATTCAGAAAGTATTTCAATGGCAAGGTCGGGCGCACTCTGAATATTGTTTTTGCCAATAATATGCGTCCTTTCACGAGAAATAAAAAGTATGTCTGGCTGAACGACGTTTTCATCATCAAGATAGACATC
>VGXX01000030.1 GCA_016873155.1 Planctomycetota bacterium
GATTTACTGAAGAATAATATTCCATATCAAACTCCGTTATAAGAGAATAATACCATGTATTTTTACATGATTACCAGTTCTGCATGAAGTGCGCCGGCCCTTTTGATAGCTTGAAATATTGAAATCAAATCGCGAGGGGTGACTCCTAATACGTTAAGAGCGCGCGCAACGTCAGATATCGTAACTCCTTCCTGAAGGACAAGGAGTCTTTTTTCTTCCTCGGATATTTGGATGTCTGTCCGTTGTACTTTTTTCGTTTCGCCTGATGACAATGCATTCGGCTGTGAAACCTCCGCGTTTTCGCTTATGGTAATGCTGAGATTTCCATGAGCGACGGCGACAGTGGCTATCCGGACATTTTCACCGGCAACGATCGTCCCCGTACGTTCGTTAATGATGACCCTGGCAATACTATCCGGTTTGATATAGAGCTCTTCGATGTTAGCTACAAATCGTATGATAGTATTTTCGGATTGGAAATCCGAAGGGGGTATAATATTGACAACAGCAGAGTCGATAGCCTTCGAAGAGTTTGGATAGAGATTGTTAATTACTTCAACCAGGCGGTTTGCCGTGGTAAAATCAGGATCCCGCAATACGACACTCAAAGATTTTCCATACAAAATGGATGCCTGTATTTCTTTTTCAACAATGGCGCCATTTGAAATGTACCCAGTTGTGGATATATTTTTGCGCGTAGACTGGGCTTGTCCTTCCACATTATATCCACCTATGGATAAAGGCCCTTGTGCTACGGCATATACTTCGTTGTCTGTGCCTTGTAAGGTTGTCTGAAGTAAGACACCCCCTTCCAGGCTTTTTGCGTCACCAATGGAAGAAATAATTACATCAAGTTTATCCCCGGGCCTTGCAAAGGCCGGGATGTTTGCCGTGATCATAACGGCAGCCACGTTCTTTGAGAAAAAATCAGATTTAGATATTAGCACACCCAGTTTTTGAAAGATATTTACGGCCATCTGACTTGTAACCTTAAATATCTGGCTATTGTCACCAGTTCCCTGAAGTCCTATAACAAGACCATATCCGTATAGTTGGTTATCGCGGACGCCTTGAACATAAGCTATATCCTTGACACGAACGGTAGCTTGTGCAGATTTATAAGGTGTCATGAGGAGGGGAGCGAGTACGACAAAGAAAGATATTGCCAGATATTTGAAGATTGTATTCATATTAGGGACATTGAAAAAGTTGCAAAAGGTCTAATTTAAAACGGCCACACAACTTCTCTGATACGGTTCCACCAGCCTCGTTTGCCAGCCCGTGTAAGAAATCCTTTGCCCTCGAGTGTTATACTGGCATTTGCAATGGAAGTCGATTGTACCTCATTGTCAATGTTGATATCGATAGGCCGTAAGATACCAGATAATTTAATGTTGTATTTTTCACCATTAATATTAACGTCACGGTTTCCCTCAATGATCAGATTGCCATTGGCAAGTATTTCTGTAACGACGGCCGTGAGTTCTAAATTAATATTGCGGTTGCTTTCATAATCACCTTTACCACTAAAATCATGGCTTGTATCTGCTGTTATATTAGGTAAATAGCCGCTGATGTCTTTTACCCTCGTCAGGAAATTCGATGTGTCCAGATTAATGCTGTGGCTGTTGCTGCTTTCAGCGCTGGAATCTTCTGTCCCCGTAATTTCTGTCGATTCACTAATTTTCACGGTTACAATGTCTCCGATATTCCTTGCCCTGTTGTCACTGAAAAGATTTGTATTCAGCGTAATTCGCTTTTTCCATATTGAATCAGCCTGAATATGATTATTTAAGATTAAAAATATCGTACTTACAAAAAAATACGTTGTGATAATGTATCTCATGTTTTTTCCCTTAGAATATAATCTTAACGGTAGTTGAATCCTCGACCCTGCCATAGAGATCCTTATTCGAATCAATATTTTTGATTCTGATAAGCTTTCCCACATAGCCGTCCTCTTTCGCTACTCCTTTTGTTACTATAGAAAGATTGCCCGATTGAATAGATACCTTGACAAAATCGCCTTTTTTTATGAGAGGTGGATTATCTATCATCTCGCCGATAATGGGTATGTTTGGCAGGATTGGCCGTATGGCGCGTTTTCCGATAAGGTCTTCAATATTGTCGAATGTTACTCCCGCCAGCTTTGTGGTTTCTATCCGTTTGATCACAAGGTCATCCATTGCCAGGATGTCGTGCCTGTCTATTTTTTTATTGGGAACAACGATATCCTCGTAGGTTCGTATGGTAAGAAATACGGGCACTTTCAGATATTGTTTCTCATCGATGGAAATGCGAACAACGAGTTGCACATTACCCCGATCTTTATTGGCATCGATTTGCGAGATTTCCCATAGAACATCACCTCCATTGGCTGGTAACAACTTATCCATAGGAGGCCTGTCTGATTCGATAATTATTTCACCTTCAGGCCGAGATAGTTTTGACAAAAGATATTCCTTTGCTTTTTTTATGATTTCTTCTCCTGTGATGGTTATTGATTCTACAGCAATCAGGGAAGAAGTTGTACTGCCGTAAGCGATCTCTTTCAGATCGATACCTTCATCCATAAGACGTGCATTAATGATGTCCGTTTCGATTTTCCTGACGTTGCCGGGCCAGGGCGTGTTTCCAATAAGGATATTATTAATCCTTTCCAAAAGAGATGGATTATTGCATGAAACATATGCAATGTCACCCAGGACTATTTGCTTTTCAGGAAGTGTTACTTTCTCTCTGATTTCAATGTTAATCTTTTCTCCCAGAACTGAAGGTATAACGGAGAAAATTACCACCGGTAAGAATGTTAGGATATTTAATTTCATATGGAACCTTTCTTTTTCCATTATTATCTATGAAAATATACCAGGCTATGTGAGATTGTTAATGGTGGACAGCATCTCGTCGCTGGCCTTTATTGCCCTGGAATTGATCTCATATGCACGTTGCGCTGTAATGAGGTTAACAAGTTCCGTAACAGTTTCAACATTGGAATTTTCAAGAACCCCTTGGTAAATCTCGCCTGCTCCTTGTTGACCAGGCGCTGAAACCATAGGAGCGCCTGTTGCGATAGTTTCTGCATACATATTCCTTCCGAGGTTATCTAAGCCTGCCGGGTTAGGGAAAATTGCCAGCATAATCTGTCCCACATTTTGGAGGGTACCACTGGAATCTTTTACGTATACCGTCCCATCCGTTCCAATTGAAATCTCTTTGGCGTCTTGAATGCTAATGGATGGCGACATTGGTAAACCATCTGCCGTTACCAGCTCTCCCTTACTATTCAATTCAAATGCGCCATCCCGTGTGTATGCGATAGTGCCATCCGGACGGGTGAGTTGGAAGAAACCGTTACCTTCTATAGCAAGGTCTAAGGATCGATTGGTGGTTTGCTGGTTTCCCTGTGAAAACACCTTGGTGGTGGATATTGGTCTTACACCACCGCCCAACTGAATACCCGATGGAATCTCGAAACCCTGGGAGGACTCAGAACCGGCGATGTATTTTTTATCATAGAGAAGGTCTTGAAAGTTGACCTGGCTTCTTTTGAATCCTGTGGTATTTATATTTGCTAAATTGTTTGAGACATTATCCAAATAAAGCTGTTGTGCCTTCATTCCGGTAGCGGCAGTATAGAGCGCTCGTATCATAAAAATCTCCTTTTAATCAAGTTATGTTGCGAGTTGTATGAGTTTTTTTAACGTTTCATCAATGGAATCCGTAACCTTGTGGCCAACCTGAAAACCTCTCATATTAGCGATCATATTGACCATTTCGTCTACTGCATTTACATTAGACTTCTCCAGATAGCGATTAGCGATTTCGGCGTCTGCTGAATCTTCCGGTGGTTGCGCATTATCTGATAACCTGTAAGCACAGCCCCCAACCGACTCAAGGGTGCTTAATTTAGAAACTTTAACAATGCGGATCTTCCCGATCTCCTTGCCATCGGCAACAACACTTCCATTTCCTTTTATGGTGACGCTTTTTGCATTTTGCGGGAGTTGAATCTCGCCTCCGCTGCTCAAGAGAGACCATCCGTCCGGTGTGACAATCTTCATATCCCGGGACAGCATAAATTGTCCTTTTCTCGTATAAAGGGTACTGCCATCGCTCGCCTGGACAGTAAAAAATCCTTCTCCTTTTATAGATATATCCAGGTCATTGCCTGTATATTCCAGCATGCCTTGGGAAAAATCCGTGGAAATCTTACCCAGGCTGCTCCCGGTTCCACTTGCGGTATTAGTTTGTTCTTCATTGGAACCAGACATATAAGACTGGAAAACGGCCACATTTTTCTTGTACCCGGCGGTATTTACATTGGCGAGGTTGCGGGCTATAACCGCCTGGTAGTCACCCTGACTTACCATGCTTGAAGCGCCAGTAAATAGTCCTACAATCATGAATGTCCTCCGTATTTGATGAAAATTCAAAATCTTTGTTCATGTTACGAAGCAAGCCAGATACCAATTAATTAAACAAATTTTTATAATATGTTCATCTTTTGTAAGTTCCCTTATTACAGCGTATTCTGGAGATGTTAAACGTTTTGAATAAAGTTTTAAATAAGATGCCGTAAGGATTTCAATAAAGAATTGAGAACATATTTCCTGGTGGATTGAATAAATTTTCCTAGCTCTAAAAAGGGAATGTTTAAAAAACTTACACGGTGTTAAAATGTAAAACTATGGAAGGGCAAACCGTGGGGCATTGGAAAGGAAAAAAGGACGAGTGACGAGTGACGTGTGACGGGTAAAATGTTACCCGCCACCAGTCACACGCCACTTGAGATTGGGAAAATCGTAAATCGTTCGACTGAGCGTTCGACCGAGCTCATGCCGAAGGCTCACGACGAAGTCTAAATTTTAGCTTTGTCCATGTTAGGTTACACTGCTACCTTATCGTTATCTCTTCAGATTGACGGTATCCGAAAGTATCTCATCCGCAGTGGTAATAACTTTTGTGTTGAGCTGGAAACCTCTCTGTGCTGTAATGAGGGAGGTCAATTCTGTAGCCATATCCACATTAGAACCCTCTAAATAACCGCTGGAAACGGATCCGGCGCGGCCTGAGCCGGCGGTAACATAAATAGCTTCACCTGAGGCAGTTGTTTGTGCATATAAGTTATCTCCCTGCTTTGACAGTCCGCTTAGGTTGTTAAATAAGGCTATTTTTAATGTTGCAACGGTTTGTGTGATACCATTGGTGTATAATGCCTCGATGATACCATCCGAACCTACGGATAAGGAATCAAACGAGCCATATTCATAACCGTCCTGGCTTGTGGCAGCGGCTGTAGAATCACCGCCATTTTGTGTAAGACCATCACTTTTACCTGATGTGCCGAGATTAAAAATGACAGACTGCGTGCTGGTTATACCATTAAACTTGAACGCGAGTTGATTTGAACCACTGGTGCTAAAGGTACCATCGCCGTTGAATGCAATGCCAGATATCTTACTCGTGCTGATCGTGCCGTTGCTGCTGTCCATTGAAGCAGTGAGGTCCCATTTGTTGTCACCCACTTTTACAAATCTCATGGTAACTGTGTGTCTGGTACCCTGGGAATCATAAATGTCTACGGAGGTGGTATACGTTGCGCCACGGAAATTGTGATTCGTCCAAGTTGTTTTACCAGTATTGGAACCACCGTCTGTTAAAGTGATGGACAAATTGTCTTTGCCGCTTTTATTTGATTTGACGACAATCTTACCTGAACTATCTATGGAGGCTGTTGCTCCATTGGTAGTATCGGTGCTGCTGAAAGCGGTGTTTATTTTGGTTATAAGATCACCAACTGTAGTGCCGTCCGTGGAATACGTAAAGGTTGTGGAAACGGAAGTTCCGTCCGGTTTGGTTCCTGTAATTAGAATGGTGTCCGTGGCAACGTAATCTGTAGTATTGGTATCCAGGCTGTTTAACGTTGTTGTTGTGGTTGCAGCAGTACTACTTGAAGTAAGGGCGCTTATTGTCATTACTACTTCAGATGTTTCGTTTGCTGCTGATGCATCCAGGTTTCCTGTAAGGGAAACCTTAGATGTTGCCTTACCAGAAACCGTTGAATTATATGGGACGGAGATGTTATTGCCGTTTGTGTCTACAACCTTGTAACCTGTATTAGAATCAATAAGGTAATTGTCTGCATCGGTATCAAAGGCACCCACTCTCGAGAAAAAGTCCTTACCTCCTCCGTTTATTACAAAAAATCCCTCACCCTGTATTGCAAAGTCAAGTGCATTATTGGTGGCTTCTAACGTTCCCTGACTGAAATTCGATGAAGCGCTTCCAATCTTTACACCCTTTCCGACCTGCATCGGATTACCATTAGTCCCAGTTGACATAGTCTGGCTTAACAAGTCAGAGAATAGCAACCTGGATGATTTATAGCCGTAGGTATTGATGTTTGCCAGATTGTTACCGATAACATCCAGCATGTTTTGATGCGCGCGAATACCTGACACGCCTGAATATAATGCGCCTCCGAGTCCCATGATGTTCCTCCTTTCAAAAAATTAATTGAGATATTTCTCTTATTTCTTGCCAAATAAGTTAGATAAAATGCTTGACGATGCGGCAGTACTTGAACCTGTCGTTGTAATTGTGTTATCAACCTCTATGAAATTTGATATGGAAACAGATTCTCCGTCAATGATGAAAGATACCGTCCCGTCTTCTTCGAGTTTCACGCCTTCGACTATACCAGAAAGGGTTTCACTGTTGTCGCTGTCGTCGCTGTATTTTATGGTTTTACCGATAAACGTGGATGCTAAAGATAATTGATCCAGTTGCAAAGAGGCTGAACCAATGCTGCTTATATCTGAAAGATATTCCGTTTGTTGCTGCGCTTGTTCCAACGTGCTGAATTGCGCTAATTGAGACATAAATTCGGTGTTGTCCGTTGGGTCCAGCGGGTTTTGATTTTGCAGTTGAGTTACAAAGAGCGTTAAGAAATTCTCCATGCTGATTTCTGAACTCAAACTTGAAGTGCTTGACGTGCTCATGTTTTATCTCCTTATATAATATAGTCAACCATTAAATTAGACGTATTTCTGCGGAATTCTATTTGCCGGCCATTCATATTTTCTTCATTTCCCGCACGACCTTCATGGAAACCATTTTGGCTAAAAGTATGATTTTGGTGATGAGGATTGTTTGTACTAAAATTTTCTATAGATTCTTGTTTATTTGCATCGTTGTTTTGTATATACACCTCTAATTTGTGAATTTCTATGCCGTTTGCGGCCACCGATTCTTTAAGACGATGTACATTATTTTCTATGGCTGCCTTGACTTCTGCATTTTCTACGAAGATTTTTGCCTCAATTTCATCGCTCTCTTCGGTAAAATGGATTTTTACATTGCCGAGTTCAGGCGGATTAAGGGATAGTTTTATTTCTGATCTGTCACCATGGGTTGTTATGCGGATTTTTTGGAATATTTGTTCCATGATATTTTCATGGGCATGCCATATGTTTGACGTATCATTGCTATGAAACATGTGATTTACGGTTTTGGCATCCTCTATTGGAGATGATAACGAAGCGCCGCTATGGAGAGGCGCCTTTGCGTTTTGCTGAAAGTCGGTTACGTTTGATTGCCCATTACTTACTGTCGTTTGAGAATCTAAAGAAAAAGGAGCGCCGTTATTTAATTTAGGTGTATGTGTGTCAAAGGACACCGTATCAGAGGTATTTTGTTTCTGTGTATGACTGTCGAATGAATTCCAATCCTCATTTGTTTGTACTATGCTTGAAATGTCCTGCTTTGAGGATGCTGTACCATTTATTTTTGATAGACCATTTTCGGTAAGTTGTTCTTTCGCATTTGATGAATTGTTAATTACAGGAATTGGCATACCATTTTTATTTTCCGGAGTGATGTTTTGAGCCAATTGTTTATATGTTTCCGGCAACTCATTTATATTGATTTCATAACTGTCTGAACTATAGAGTTCTAATTGCTGTATATTATTATTGAAAGATTCATTAAATACTCGCAGAGATTCAGTATTATTTAATGGATTTAATTTGAGAGTATCAGTTTTTGGAATGGTGTTTCCAATATCCATATCCGGTATAAATGGTTTATCCATTTCGTCTACTGCATTTACATTAGACTTTTCTATGGAGAATATGGAACTTGGATTGTATGTTTCAATGAGCTGTTTATCAGGGAGCACATTGATCCCTGTTCGTTCTCCGAAACCCCATTTACTCTCCCTTTGGGAAAGGGGGACAAAGGGAGAGATAGGGGGATTTCCATTGTGGGCATTAGGAAAGGGATTATAAATATTTATATTAGCGCTTCCGGCAGACTTGCCACTATGAGGAGATAAATTATTGCTAAAATCTTGAATGGTGACTTCCGGATATGGCGTGAATGTATTTTGTAAAATATTTACTGGTTGGGTAGTGGTTAATATTTGTTCCTGAAACATAGATGAGTTTGTTTCTGCTGCTGATTCCTCTGCCAGTTCGATGTCGGCCGATTCAACTGCAGGAGTGTTTTGTACAGGTGAATTTGGCGTATCATGAATATTTAAGTTAACTAGGTGTTGTCCAAGTATTTCCTGGAATGGCATATTGTCTACGTTTTCTATGTCTTCTACGCCACCAGCTTCTGTGTCTGATTGGGTAGAATTTATATTAAGTGTTTGAGAACCTGGATTATTCGAGGACGGGCGAGTGTTTGCGATCAAATTCCCAAAGAGATTATTACTTGGCAGTCCAACAGTTGTTTCTGGCATAGTCATTTTCCTCTAAAGTAAAGTTACAATTGCTTATACCATGCGTATCTGAAATTTTAATTTTGTACTAATGCAACACACATGCCGTGATTGTTGTTGTGAAGAGACGATGTAAAATTAATAAGGTAATTGTCTCTAAACCCCGGTGAATTGTTTATTTATCAATATTGATATAAAAAATATTTCTTTGGAAAATATTTTTAAGGAAAGTAGGAATATGAACTTTAGGTACTTTTTTCCTTGTGAATCAGGCAATAGTTTCCGCATTTACTGCGGAAACTATTTAGTATTGAAGTGTTTCTGTAATCTGGTTGGCTACGAATTGGGAGTAGCGCCTCATGGAAAGCAGGATAAGCTTCCAACCGTATAAGGCGCTTTTTTGATGAGTGCTTTCAAAGTATTGTTTTACAAGTTCTGCAACCTCATTTTCATTGCTGTCGAACACACCATCCGCACTCCAGACTACTGAACCGGTATCGGTGGAAATCATTCCTACTTTGACGCCGAGCAGCATGGGTTCATAGGGACGGTAGTGGGTTATATTTCCAAATATAATAGCATCTGCATCATATTTCTTCTTTAAGCCTACAAGGGTGTTTATATTGACAGATCCCTTGTTCCATATTTCATGTTCGGAGAGGAGCGCCGTTTTATTTCCCGTTGGCACAACAACCTCAAAACTGCCTATTTTTCTCAATTCTACCGAAAAAGCCTCCGTTACCTCGTCTATGACGGCTTCTCTGTCTATATTATATTCGAATGGTAAAAGCAATACACGGCGTATCTGCATCTTTTTAAATTCATCCGATTTATTATAACTCAGGCTGGAAGAACGATGCGGAGGCGCACTAAAGCACCCCACGATAGTTAATGAACAGAGAATAACGATGCATAGTGTTAATTTCACTTAAACCCTCCATGTCTTTTAAAAAAGTATTTATTGCGAATCTTGTGTTTTTAGTTTCTTTTTCTCAGTCAATTGTTCTATCTTGAGACCGATGAGTTCTTGCTTTGCCTTTGTTTCTTCGATTTGTGCCTTTGTTAATTCCAGGGTCAATTTCTTAATCTTCTTCTCGTAGGGTTCGCGGGACTCATTTAATTGTTTGTTTAATCTTTCATTTTCAATGACTATTTGTTGCGCCGCATCTAATTGTTGTTTTTTTGTCTCCTCCAGCTCTGTTTCGAGCGCCGCTTTAATTTTTTTATTATTCACAAGTTCCTTTTCGAGAGAGGCTATTTTTGCCTTTGCTGACACGAGCGCCGCTCGTGTTTGTTCAAATTGCTCAAGTATAGAGATTTTTTTATCGCCCTCTCCGGTATCAACTTTTACCGTAGACCCACTGGCCAGATAGCCGCTCCTTTTAGGTGGCGATATGGCTTCATTTGAGGATTTCTCTGGTCCGGTTTCTCCTGAGGAAATATCAGGCTGGGAAGGTTTTTTATAATCCTTTTTCATAAAGGATTCACAACCCACAATTAATATAAGAAAACATAAAGGAATCAAAGAGGCCATTTTTTTCATATTCGCATTCCTGCCTGAAAAAGGTATTATCATAAATTTAATTACAGCATACAAGATATTCCTTTGCCTGTGCTGTGGTTTCATAGTTTCTTGTTTACTCTCATAATGTTTAAAATTGCAACTCTTGATATAAGATTATTACCATATTCATTATTATGCGTCATGAAAGTATTTTTCTTATAACATTATAAATCAGTTACTTGTGGTTATTTAAACTGTTTAAAGCTATTTTAATAGCAAAATGGTATCAAATCTTTAAGCAAATTTAATACCGTGTAAACAATTGGAACTTAAAGGGAATGGTTGGCGATTTGAGCTTTGAAAGATCGTGTTGTTTGCAGTATGTCGTTACTACAAATAATTGCAGAACATATAGCGACACGTAATCCGCCCGCTGATAATATCTCATTGAGATTTTCATGGTTAATAGCGCCTATCGCAACGAATGGTATGGTAATTTTTCTTTTTACCTCTTTTAAATAGTCAAGACCTACCGGAGGTTCATAGTCCTTTGTTATGGTGGGGAATAGGGGGCCAACGCTGATATAATCGGCGCCCTCCAGTTGTGCCTTCCGTGCTTGAACTATAGTATGGGTGGAAACTCCCAATATTCTGTCGTACCCAATTATCTTGCGCGCACTGGGAATGGTTAAGTCTGATTGTCCGATATGCAATCCGTCTGCATCCACTTTTTTGGCGACCTCGGCACGGTCATTTACTATAAAAAGGGTTTTTGATTGTGAAGTTATCCTTCTAAATTCCTTTGCCAGGGCAAGGAACTCGCCGTCAGACATCGTCTTTTCCCGCAGTTGTACTGCGTCAGCGCCGCCCTTAATGACCTCCTGTAATGTTTCCAGTACAGGTTTTTTAGCAAGACCGGTGCTTATTATCACGTACAACCTCACGCTAGAGAAACTTTTTAAAGGAGTTTGCTTTATAACCTTCATTTTTCATTGTTGATTCATTGATAATTGTAATTGACACCTATTTGATGTTTGATATAATTACCGCATCATGTATTTTCCTGCCAAACGTATTATTGAACCAGCCTTATTTTAATTTTCCATCAAAACAAATACAAGATTTATACGGATAGATTTTTGGATGTTTTGTAAAGAAAGCTAAAAGTATGTCAGAAATAAAAGAACATTGCGGATTATTTGGTGTTTATGGTTGTGAAGATGCAGCTGAGAGGGTTTATTATGGTTTGTATTCTTTGCAACATCGCGGGGAGGAGAGCGCCGGTATCGCTTCGACAGATGGGAAAGACATCATCTGTCATAAGGGAATGGGACTGGTAAGCGATGTCATAAAACCGCACATGCTCAAATCTCTTAAAAATCCAATTGCTATTGGACATGTCCGATATTCTACGATTGGTTCCAGCAACATTGGAAACGCACAACCCCTTGTGGTTGATTACTACAAGGGAAAAGTTGCCGTTGCCCATAACGGACAGTTAACCAATGCAAAAAGGCTGCGTGAAGAATTTGAGGCAAACGGTTCGATATTCCATACGACCTCGGATACGGAAGTGGTCGTCCATCTCATGGCAAAGCCTTTAAATATGATGCAAAAAAATTTATCCCTCGTACTGCAACAGTTGCGAGGCGCTTTCTCACTGTTATTTTTGACACCCGATGAGATGGTAGGCGTGCGCGATCCGCATGGTTTCAGGCCTTTGTCCCTCGGAAGACTGAAGGATGGTTATGTGATGGCATCCGAGACCTGCGCCCTGGATCAGGTGGGTGCGGAATATATTCGTGATGTCAATCCTGGCGAAGCGGTCTATATTGGGAAAGATGGAATTCGGAGTGAATATTACTGCCCTCAAAAGCAAATCAAACCGGCTTTTTGTATTTTTGAACTGGTCTATTTTTCCAGGCCGGATAGCAGGATATATGGTGAAAGTGTCCACTTATTTCGTAAGAAATTAGGCGCAAAACTTGCCCAGGAATCTCCTGTGGATGCAGATGTGGTTATCTCGGTTCCGGAGGGAGGAAATTCTTCGGCAATCGGGTATTCTCACGCCTCTGGTATACCCATTGATCGGGGATTTATCCGTAACCATTACGTCGGCAGGACTTTCACATTACCCGAACAGGACCGGCGCCATCGTGTCGTAGAACTTAAGTTGAATGCATTGAAAGAAACCGTTGAGGGGAAACGAGTCATCGTTGTTGATGATTCCATTGTGCGAGGGACGACGTCAAGGTCTCGTTTTGGATTATTGCGTAAGGCAGGAGCAAAGGAAATTCATGTAAGGATCAGTTGCCCGCCGCATCGTTATCCCTGTTATTATGGAATCGACTTCCAGCAGAAAGGCGAACTCATTGCGGCAAATCGTTCTTTGGAAGAGATACGGCAATATTTAAATGTGGAGAGTTTATGCTATCTCAGTGTGGAGGGGATGATGAGTTGTGCGACGCAGCCTCGCCAATATTTTTGTAATGCCTGCTTTACAAGCGATTATCCCACCCCTATCGAAGAGGAGACAAAAAAACTTACCGAGCGGGAAGTTGTCAGAGAAACTGAAAAGGTTCATTAATAATAGTTATTCATTAATTGACAATGCTTAAAAACCCACTGTACCTCATAAAAGGCGTCTTCGGCAGGACCTTTTATATCATTCCTCAGCGACCTGAGCGTATCCAGATTGAGATCACCAACCGTTGTAACTATACCTGCGGCATGTGCCCGCGTGAATCCTTTAATCTGCCGGAAAAAGACATCCCGCTTGATCTTTTTAAGAAAATCATCGACAGGCTGGAAACACCATATAACATTACCCTTACCGGATGGGGCGAGCCGCTGTTACATCCTTCACTCATGGACATGATTGTCTGCACAAAAGATAAAGGACATAACGTTGGTGTGACGACAAACGGCTTATTACTTGCTCCATTTGTTGAAAAATTTATTGAAAAGTCTTTAGATAAACTAACCATTTCTCTGGATAGCGTTGAGGATAGTGTTGAGGTAAAAGAAGGTCACCCCTCAAATAAGGTGGTGCAGAAAAATATCGAGTCCCTGATTCGTTCCCGGGGTGATAAGAAAAAACCGATGATTACGATTCAGATAACCATGCATGACAAAAAGCAGTGTCTGGATACGGTCAAATATGCAGGCGAGGTGGGGGCAGATCGCGTATATTTGGTGCGGTTAAACGTACCCATGGGTATGAACGGATTTAGAAGGCCACGTCTGGAGGAAGAATTGGAAATCTACAAGGAGTCCGAGGAAATAGCCAAAAAATATGGCTTGCAGGTTGATAACAACTTCACAGCATTTGACAATCAATTACTTCGGTCTATGTATAAAAAACTGCGTCCTATGATGTATCGGTCTGATAAATATTGTCCAAAACCGTATGATTATTTATATATTAACATTGATGGCAAGGCAACGCCGTGTTGCGACCTTCCCCGATATGAAGTCGGGAACGTATTGAAACAGAGCATTGACGAAATCTGGCATGGCGAGAACATGCAATACTTCCGCGAACACCAGAACGACGTGTGCGGCACGTGTGACGCATTAAGGCTGAAGCATTTAAATTAGTAAGGATAACTTAGTATATGATTAAAAATAAGATACTTTTAGAGCAGTTTGAGCAGGAGTTGGTAAAGAAAAACAGACCCGATTATCATCAGAATATGGAAATCTTTGAGGGAATGTATAAGGAGGCAGTTTATCTTAAGGCAATCCCTTTGAAAGACCCGCTGGATGGGCTAGAAGTAGACATAAAAATTGCCAGAGTGATCAATAGTGTTTAAAGAACTTATCGAAAGAATCGCTTTAAGTTTGGAGAGGAAACGAATTCCTTACATGATCATAGGAGGGCAGGCGGTTCTTTATTATGGCGAGCCGAGGTTTACAAAAGATATAGATATAACGCTGGGTGTTGATGTTGATGCACTTGGTAAATGTATGGCTCTAGCATCTGAACTGAATCTTACCTTCCTTGTCAATGATGTTGAAGATTTTGTAAAAAAAACAAAGGTCTTGCCATTGCAGGATGCTCCTACGGGCGTACGGGTCGACTTTATATTTTCGCATTCACAATATGAAAGGCAGGCAATAGAAAGGGCAAAGGGCGTAAAATTTGGAAAAACCTCTGTGAAATTCGCCTCACTTGAAGATGTTGTTATTCACAAGATTATTGCCGGCAGGGCAAGGGATATCGAGGATGTAAGTGCCATGCTTTTAAAAAACCCTGAGTACGATTATCAATATATTTCAAGGTGGTTGAGGAAGTTTGACGACTCTCTTGGTGAAAGTTTTGTGGAAACATTTAAAAAATTAGTTACTGATATACAATAAATACGGTTTGCTGCAAAATCTGAATTTTAAATCCTGACAATCTGAGGGTTCACAAGGGATTGGATGAATTAATCCTGGAAAACATGAAAAAAATTATAACGGGACACTGAGTAAGTGGAAGCACAACATAAGAAAACTGCATGTCGAAAATAAAAGGGATTCGGCAGAAGATTATAGATAAGGACTACTATATTTCATCGCATGCGGAAGATGAAATGCTGGGTGACGAATTAGAACGAGTTGATATCGAAAATGCCGTTCTTAAAGGAAAGATTGAGAAAAAACTGACAAAAGACATAAGAGGAATAAGGTACCGAATTGAATAGCCGGCAAATGATGATAGGCTTATTCACGTCATTTGTCGGTGTAAAGAAAATGGGAGTCTTATTATAATAACAGTATATGCCTTAAGGGAGGAAATATGATTTGTGAATTTTGTGGAAGTCAGACGGCTGAAAAAAAAGTAAAAAAACAACATTGGCTTCATGGCAGGTTATATATCGTTGAGAACGTGTCAGCAGAAGTTTGTATCGAATGCGGAGAGCGTTACTTCCATGCCAAAGTTCTTGATGAAATAGACCGTCTTCTTGAGACATCACATACCATAAAGGATAAGATAGAAGTTGAGGTCGTCAGCCTTTAAAATGTATAAAAAGATAAATGGAACATAAATAAAACGTTATATGGGTTGAAAGAACATGCAAAATACTGGAATAAAGCATAGAAGTAGAAAGGGGGAAAAAAGAAAAATCGATTTAAGGATAGAGGCGGAGGACTTTGGACCAATAAGAAGCAGTAAAATGGAAATTAAACCTCTTACAGTATTTATTGGTCCCAATAATTCGGGAAAATCCTATGCCGCGATGCTTGTTCATTCTGTGTTTGAATCTTGTATTCCAACCTTGCCTCGAGAAGTGCCTTTCTTTACAAGACGGCGTTTTTTTGTCGAAAGGTTTGATGTTCATAATATTCTTAAAGAATTTCCTGAACTAAAAAACCAACTTATGTTAATTGTTTGTTGGAGGATTTTTAGGTATGAGAAAAATAGTTACCTATGGAAAATATAAAAAAGTTAATATGATATAAAATATGGAAAGGATATATCATGGACAAAGTAGAAAAAGCTATTGAAACGACTGCTACCATTAATGCAAAAAGGCAGCTTGTATTAGATGAGCCATTACCTGTTGTTGGTCCAAAAAAAGTTCGTGTTATTATATTATTGCAGGAAGAAATAGACATGGATGAAAAGGAATGGCTTAAGTTGGCAAGTGTTAATAATGCTTTCGATTATTTGAAAGAACCAGAAGAGGATATTTACACTTCTTCTGACGGGAAACCATTTCATGACTAGGGGTAAAGTAATATTAGTTAATTTTCCTTTTGACGATCTTTCAACATCAAAAGTACGGCCAGCAGTATGTTTGACGAACCCAATTGGTTCACACTCTCACATTATACTTGCGTTTATAAGTAGCAGAATTCCATCAGATTTACTCGAAACAGATTTAATAATAGACACAACACACGAAGACTTTAGTGGAACTGGTTTAAAAGTAGCTTCAACCTTGCGATTGCATCGTCTTATGACTGTAACAACCTCATTATGTCAACGTGAGTTGGGAGAATTATCGCCAAGAATTTTAGGTGAAGTAAATAATAAACTAAAGAAGTTATTTTGTATAAAATGAAGGTTGTTGAGTAGATTGGGTGAAGCGAAGCGCACCCAACAACAAAACTGACAAAAGATGTAGGGAAAATAAGGTTTATATTGAAAACAGAGAATGGAAAATTGTTAAATGCCCTTGAAGATTAAATCAGAAGACAACACAATAAATAGGAGACAGTTTATGGAAATAGCTCCGAAAATCAGCGTTGATGAGAAAGTCCGTTTTGGCAAACCAGTCATTACCGGGACACGAGTTCCTGTTGATCTTATCCTCGGAAAATTGGCAGGGGGGATGACTTACGAAGAAGTTATGGCTGAGTATGAGATTACACGCGAGGATATACTGGCGGCTCTCGATTATGCAGTCAAGACATTGGCAAGTGAAGAAATCAGGGCAGTAAATTAACACACAGTAGCGTTAATTATTCGTTGGAGGTTTGTTGGATATGAGAAAGTTAGCCACTTTTGAAATAATTGAAAAAAAAATAGAAAAACTTACACCCCAAGAGCAATTAAAATTAGTAAAACGACTGACGCGCAGATTAAGAAAAAAATATGTCTCTGTGAAAAAAGAACTCGATTGGAAAGAACTTTATGGCTTAGGAAAAGGATTGTGGAAAAAAGAAGATGCACAGAAATATGTTAATCGGTTAAGAGAAGATTGAGATGACACTTTCCGATAAACTAAGCCAGATTAAGACTATTTTTATTGATACAGCACCTATAATTTATTTTATTTCTAAAGGATTATTTATAAGATGAAAATTACCTTTCTTGTACCACCACCTATTGATGGAAAGATACCTGAGCGGGTTGCGGGTTGCGCATACCTGCTTTATTATGTCCCGAATATCTTCCTTCTCAGCGCTGCTGCCATTCTTGAAAAGGGAGGCTACGAAGTTCGATATATAGAAACTACCATTAAAAAGTGGGATCAAAAGCAATTTCGCGCATTCTTGAGGGAAGATTTAAGCGATATTTACAGCTTCTATTCAGTCAATCTCTCCCAAGAAACTGATATGCAGGCGTTAAAAGATATTCGTGAGATACGGGGCAATGTGCCAATCGTATTTTTCGGCCCCGCGCCGTCTGACAGACCAGCAGAGTTTGTAGTGGATGAGAATTCCTATGTCGTCAGGGGTGAGCCTGAATACACGATGCTTGAGCTGGTAAAGGCGCTTGAGACCAAATCGACTATTAACGGTATAAAAAGCGTATCCTTTAAAACTTCAGACAAGACTATTCATAATGCCAACAGAGAACCTATAGAAGATCTTGACGTACTGCCTTTTCCTGCACGACACCTCCTGGAAGAAAGGGATGTCTATTACAATCCAAAGTTAGGGATGCGTCCCTTTACAGCCGTTTGCACTTCAAGGGGTTGTTCCTACCGATGTATCTACTGCGTTCCGTCTTCTCTAAGCTTTTCGCGGGAGCTTGAATACAAGCATCATCTTGGAAAGAAACCGCCAGTAAGAAAGCGGTCACCTGAAAGTATAATCGAGGAATTTAAATTATTGAAATCCCAGGGTTATAAGGCCGTGAACGTGCAGGATGACCAGTTTGTATGGGGTGAAGAGCGGACGGTTAAGATTTGTGAGGGTATCAAGGACCTGGACATTGTGTGGGGGTGTTCGGCAAGGTCGGATCACCTGACTGAGCCTATTGTAAAGGCGATGGCAGAAGCTCACTGCAAGTTTATTGACCTTGGTGTCGAGTCTTTTAATCAAGAAATACTGGATTATGTGAAGAAGGATATTGACGTAAAAAAGAATGAGGAGGCCATTGCGCTTGTTAAAAAGTACGGTATCAACGCAAAGATAAATATCATGTTTGGTGCGTCACCTCTTGAAACAATGGATACCATCAAAAGGAATATGGAAGAAGTAAAGCGGTTGAAAGTAGATCAGGTGATGTATAACATCGCCAATCCTTTTCCAGGCACGGATTTTTATAAGATCGCTAAAGAAAACAAACTCTTTGTTTACGGAGACTATAAACCCGTCAATGTGGCAAAGGAGGCAAATATTGCCTATCCACATCTCGGCAAGACCGACCTTGAAAAAGCTGTTCGCCGCGCTAATTTTGAGTTTTTTCTGACACCTCGTTTTATCCTGAAAAATGTCCGTCGGCTGGGCTCTCTGGATTCACTAAAAGCCATGTTCAGGAAGCTCTTTTAGAAATGAAATATCCATGAATAAGTGTCCAAAAAAGAAAATGAAATATTTATCACCCTCCCCAACACCCCTCCCATCAAGGGAGGAGGATAGTAATGGGAAAAGTATCCTCTCCCCTTGTGGGAGAGGGTTAGGGTGAGGGGTGTTTTGGGATGAAATTTTCTATCCTTGTTCCCGCATACAATGAGGAACAGTCTATAGCATCCTGTCTGAATTCCCTTGTTTCTGTTGCTTATGACGATAAAGAGATTATTGTTGTTGATGATGCCTCGACTGATCGTACGGTTCAGGCAGTGGAAAAATTTCTGGACAAAGGCGTAATATTAGTCAGGCGGGAAAAGAATGGTGGAAGGGCGGCGGCCTTAAACACGGGGTTAAAGCGGGCAATAGGCGATGTTATTATTACAACTGATGCCGATACCGTAGTGCCTTCAGATTGGTTGCAAAAGTTTGCATCGTGTTTTGAGCGGCAGGGTGTCGTTGCAGTGGGAGGAGCATATCAGGCTTGTAACAAGGATAAATCCCTGTCGTGTGCGACCAGCATCCTCGACCAAATTTTAAACGTGGTATTTAAGAAATCGCTGATTCCTAATAAATTATCAGGTGTAAATTCTGCTATTCGCCGAAATGCGTTACTGCATTTCGGTGGTTTTAATGAGAATTCGTGGTGGAGTGAAGACTCGGAGTTAGGATGGAAGTTGAAGAGAACAGGGAAAGTTGTTTACGATCCTGACAATGTAGTAAACACCACATATCCTGACACATGGTCGGGCATCTGGAAAAGGAAGTTTTACTGGGGATATGCAATGGGTTTAAAATTTCGGGAGCAGATGCCATTCAATATAAAATTGTGGCTACGTCCCCTGATATTTTTAGGGCTATTTATAAGTCTTTTGACATTTCTGGCGACGATACCTTTTGGAATGAATCCGTCCATCATACCTGGTTTTATTTTTTTCCTTTTATTGGGTTCGTTGACAGTAGTATATATTCCACTAGGTGCAATTGTTATGGTAAGGAATAGAGAGCGTATGTCATTAAAAACGCTTTCCCTCCTGGCAGTTTTACCTATTGTGCGGGAGTTTGCCTATGTATACGGCATGGTTCTCGGTTTTTGTAAAGGACGAGTGGGGTCAATAATGCCCTCATGGAAGGATAAAGCAAACCACAGTGAACACAGAGATTATCGATAGAAAATATTAAT
The DNA here is from genome assembly GCA_016873155.1 of Planctomycetota bacterium. Lineage (GTDB taxonomy): Bacteria > Planctomycetota > Brocadiia > Brocadiales > Brocadiaceae > Wunengus. The sequence continues at coordinate 19,645 of VGXX01000030.1, forward strand.
TTAATCATTGCAGGGGCGAACGGCCGTTCCCCCTACGTTTTATGGATAACATATGAAAAAGAAAAATACAAAAGGGATCTCTTATAGAGATGCGGGCGTTGATATTGACACGAAAGGTCAATTTACCACAGATATTTACTCAAAGATGCGAACAACCTTCAGTCCGCGGGTAATTGAAAACCCCGATGGATTCGGCGGGCTATTTGCTTTGAACTCACGTCTTAAGAAATATCGCCAACCTGTACTTGTTTCTTCTACTGACGGTGTTGGTACTAAATTAAAGATCGCCTTTATGACGGGGAAACATGACTCCATTGGAATTGACCTCGTAGCCATGTGCGTTAATGATATTATTGTTTTGGGGGCAGAACCTCTATTTTTGCTGGACTATCTGGCAAGCAGCAAGATTGTTCCAAAAGTTTTGCACGAGGTATTGGATGGGATTGTGGAAGGATGTCGTCAGGCTGGCTGCGCCCTCATTGGCGGTGAAACACCGGAAATGCCGGGATTTTATCACGAGGGAGAATATGATATCGCAGGTTTTGTTGTCGGTGTTGTCGAAAAGGATAAAATTATCAACGGCAAAACAATAAAATCAGGGGATGTGGTTATCGGTTTAAGTTCAGGGGGCATTCATAGTAATGGATTTTCCCTTGTACGAAAGACTTTCTTTGATAAGGCAAAAATGAAAGCAACCCAGAAGCTTACAAAGTATGGATTGAATACCACTCTGGGAGAAGAACTCATAAAACCAACCAAAATCTATGTAGAACCTGTTCTAAAAGTTTTATCCAAGCATAAAACAAAAAAGATTATAAAAGGGATGGCACATATCACCGGCGGCGGGCTTGTTGAAAACATACCGCGTATCTTGCCTGAAGGCTGTGCTGTTACGCTGGAAAGAAGTAAATGGAATGTTCCAGAAATATTTAACATCATTCAGAACATAGGCAATATTGACAATCAGGAGATGTTTCATGTGTTTAACATGGGTATTGGCATGGTGCTAATCGTATCTAAGTCAGATGTGAAGACAGTTTTAAGTGATCTTGAAAAAGCAAAAGAACCCGGTACTATTATTGGAGAGGTTATAAAAGGGGACAGGATCGTTCATATTGTATGAATAGACATGCTTAATATCAAAGAAAATTTTTAGAGCAACACGGTATGAACATCGACGTGGAAAATATTGAGAAAGGTATAAAATTGTTCAACGAGGGTAATTTCTTCGAGGCCCATGAAACGTGGGAAGATAAATGGCGTGCACTTGAGAAATCACCTGAAAAATATTTCATGCAAGGGTTGATAATGATTGCCGTAGCACTTCACCATTATAAGAGAAAAAATTATACCGGAACTTTGAGACTTCTTGAAAAAGGTATGAAACTCTTGAGAGAGTCGAAAGTACCAGAAATGAAATTAGACATCGAGAACTTCCTGAAAGAGATAGCCTTATTTCAGGGAGAATTTAAATCAACCCGGCAAGGTATATCAGAGAAGGAGTTTCCAAAGATTCGCATACAATAGAATTAAAAGTATTAGGAAAGACAAGGAATTTATATACTTTCCCGATACAGTTACAGATAAGTACGTGAGACGGTGATAAAATATATTTCAGAAACTACGTTGTTGAATACCCCTTTTTTAGTTGCTTGCCTTTAACAACTCCATACATCGCACAAATTATTAAGTAAATACTTAATGCTGTAGATAGCGCTAATTCCGGGGTAATTACGAAGAATAAGATGGCAGCGGAAAATTCTAATGTCATGGCGAGGATGCCTTGTTTGATGCCGATCTTGCTCGTAACATTAAAAAATGGGATTTTGCTGACCATAAATACGCCAAGCGCAAAAGTAATAAAGGGTAAGAGTGTTGTGACGATATCTGTTCCAAATTTTATTTGTATAAAATGATTCAGGATGACAAGCTGGGCAACCGTTCCTCCTGAAAGCGTGGTAGGTAATCCGGTAAAAAAATGACTAGGTGCCGATACACCTTCGTCTTTTTGCGCGTTGAATCTTGCCAATCGAAAGGCAGAGCAGATCATAAAAAATAATCCAATGCTCCACAAAAAGATATTTGGTAAACTGATGCAGGTCTTTCCCATAAGTAATGCTGGGGCAATACCAAAGGTCACGAGGTCTGCCATAGAGTCTAATTGAGCCCCCGTCTTGCTTGTAGTCTTCATCATACGGGCTAGCCTGCCATCAAAGGCATCCAATGCCATAGCAGCCACTATCAACCATGCTGCAACCTCAAACTTCTGATTTAAAATGCACAGGATCGAAACAAAACCACATATCATATTTCCCATCGTTACGACAGTGGGCAGCATTTCTTTTTTTATTTTCAACGAAAAACCTCCAATTGTGTAATTGCGTAGAGAATACAAATATATTTTTTTCAAAATCTTTATACTAACATATACAAAAATGATGCCTTGTGTACAGAATAATTATATTTAACAATAAAATTTCTAACTCATAGATTTTCTTATAGTTGTGAGTTTTAAAAAATATGTGAAAAATCAGCGTGACTAATTTATGTAAAATAATTGCAGTTTATTTACTGCATTTGTTAAGTTTATTTACTGCATTACAGAGTTAATGCTTATTGGCAAGAATAGGATTCTTTTTTATAAAATCGGATATTATGTTTTTGTGAATTTTATCGTTACTTAATAAATTTTGCTTTTTTGAATCTTTTTGCTTGACAGTGTTATTTGATTGTGCTAACTTGTTACAAGACTATGTCCTTTACATAGTTAAGTATATTTGTAAATTTTGAAAGGGGGTGGCTCAAAAATAAAATTATTTTGTAAAAAAGAACCGATAAATACATGATGGTCAATACGCGATGGTTTATTACAGTTTGATGAAGTATTTTAAAGAATCAAAAGCGTGTAAATTTATAAATGTTCTTGCTGAGTTTGAAGAAATTATTTAGTTAAAATATACGGGAGAAAACGAAATGAATGCGTACAAAAAGTATATGGCCGAGTTTGTCGGGACATTCGCGTTGGTGTTTATAGCGGCTGGTTCTGTATGCGCCGATTTTTATTTAAGGCAGGCGGGTGGGCAAGGACTGGGTCTTTTGGGTATTTCTATAGCATTCGGTATTGTTGTAATTGCCGTTATTTATGCGACTAGTTACGTTTCTGGTTCCCACGTCAATCCCGCGGTGACTGTGTCCTTTTGGATTACGAAAAGGATGGAGCCCAACACCGCAATTATGTATATCATCTCCCAAATTGCCGGGGCTTCGCTGGCAGGTCTTGCGTTAAAAACCCTCTTTCCTGATGCGGCTAAAACCGTTTATCTGGGGACGTGTGTGTTGGCGCCGGGGGTTTCTATTGCACG
>VGXX01000031.1 GCA_016873155.1 Planctomycetota bacterium
TCGCTGAGGTGGTTTCTAAAATGACGGGAATTCCCATCACCCGCATAGAATCAGCAGAGGCCAAAAGGCTGCTTCGTATGGAAGAAGAACTTCATAAGATGGTGGTTAGCCAGGAGGAAGCTACAAAGGCGATTGCCAAGGCAATACGTCGTTCTCGCGCAGGCTTGAAGAATCCGAATCGTCCCGTTGCGTCTTTCATATTTGTAGGGCCGTCGGGCGTGGGGAAGACGCACCTTGCAAGGTCATTGGCAAAATTCATGTTTGGAGAAGAGGAAGCGCTTATCCAGATTGACATGTCGGAATACATGGAAAAACACAACATTTCCCGGTTGATTGGAGCGCCTCCGGGCTATATCGGCTATGAAGAAGGGGGACAGTTGACAGAAAAGATTCGCCGTCGTCCTTATGCCGTTGTATTGCTGGATGAAATCGAGAAAGCCCATCCTGACGTATTTAATATGTTGCTACAAATTATGGAAGACGGAAAATTGACAGATAGTTTTGGACGTCACGTGGATTTCCGCAACGTGGTCATTATTATGACTTCCAATATCGGAGCTGACGTTATTAAAAATCAGGCGTCTTTAGGCTTTAAAAAGGTGACTGATGGACATACCTACGAGGCGATGAAGGAGCAACTAAAGAAAGAGGTTGACAAGCACTTCCGTCCGGAGTTTATAAACAGGGTCGACAATATCATTGTCTTCAAACCCCTGAATAAGGAGGATTTGAAGAAGATTATTGAAATTGAATTAAAGAACGTGAAAAAGAGGCTGGATAATTACAACATCAGCATAACTTTAACGGACGAGGTATTAGATTTTCTCATAGAGAAGGGGTATAATCAAAATTTTGGCGCGCGTCCCCTTCGAAGGGCGATAGAAAATTATTTAGAAGACCCTCTCTCAGAAGAAATACTGCAGGGTAGATTTGAAGGAAAGAAACATGTGAAGGCACGGGTACAGGATGGTAAACTGGTCTTTGATGAGGTCGTTGAGAGTCCGGAACCTGCGCTGGCAAATGCTGAAAGCAGCCTATAAATGAGATGAAAAGAACAGAGATAAATAAAGGGGAGAGCTAAACTCTTCCCTTTTTTATTTGAGGGGTAGTGGCAGCATAATAACTTTTAACAGTCCACCCCCCTCCCCTAACCCCTCCCACCAGGGGCGGGGAATACTCAATTGTCAGCATGTATTCCTTCCCCTTGATGGGGGAGGTTCAGGTGGGGGTGAACTGTTACATAACTTTTACCATTCATCGATATGACCAAGACCGGTGTGGTATATGTTTGTCAGCATTGCGGCTGGAAAAGCCTCAAATGGGTCGGGCGCTGCGGGGGTTGTGGAGAATGGGACTCAACGGTTGAAGAAATGAGCGCCGGCGCCGGTTTGGGTTGTAAATCAGTTACCCTCAATCGTGAACTGCCTCAGCCGATAACCAATGTACAATTACTTGAGTGTCCCTGTATAGAGACGGGAATGAAAGAGTTTGACAGAATTTTAGGCGGGGGACTCATTGTCGGTTCGGCAGTATTGGTTGGAGGGACGCCTGGAATAGGCAAATCCACGCTTCTTTTACAGGTATGCCAGTATATCAGCCAGAAAGGATACACCACTCTTTATGTTACAGCGGAAGAGTCCGTAGCTCAAACCAAACTTCGGGCTGAGAGGTTATCCATCCTGTCGGATAATTTGCTGGTCGTTGCAGAAACGAATCTGGATTTTATCCTGGAAAATGTTCACAACACCCATCCAACCCTGGTCGTGATTGATTCTATTCAGATGATTTATAAACCGCAATTGGAATCTTCCCCGGGAACAGTTTCGCAGGTGCGACAATGTGCCCATGAGTTGATCTTCACTGCCAAGTCTACGGGGTCTGCCATCTTTCTTGTGGGACATGTAACCAAGGAGGGGATCATTGCCGGCCCTAAAGTGTTGGAGCACATGGCTGACACGGTTTTATATTTTGAAGGAGAAAAATTCCAGTGCTATCGCATCCTGAGGGTGGTCAAGAACAGGTTTGGTTCTACCGATGAAATCGGGATTTTCGAGATGCGAAAAAATGGATTGCAACCTGTGGATAATCCTTCTGAAATCTTTATTTCACAAGGGAGAAGAATCAGCGCCGGTTCCGCCATTATTTCGTGCATGGAAGGAACTCGCGCATTATTGGTTGAGATACAGGCGCTTGTTACGAGGGCAAACTTTGGCATACCGGAACGAAAAGTTAGCGGCGTCGATTATAACCGGGTTTCGATGATCCTGGCCATCCTTGAAAAACGGATAGGGTTAAAACTGGGCGGTCAGGATATTTTTGTGAACATCGTAGGCGGCGTTCAGGTAGATGAACCGGCAGCCGATCTCGGTATTGCCATGACGATTGCGTCAAGTTTCAGAGAGAAGGCAATATCTCGGGATACCATATTTATCGGCGAAGTAGGGCTTGGCGGGGAGGTTCGCAGTGTAAGTCAGATTGAAATCCGATTAAAAGAGGCGCAAAGACTGGGTTTCAAAAAGGCCGTTATTCCAAAGGACAATGCAAAAGGTATGGGCAAGGATTTTGGGGTAGAGTTGATCGAGGCATGCTATCTTTCCGAGGCTATGGAAATTATAAATTAAAAATTCAAAATATGAATTTAACAAAACATCAAATACTGAAACGAATAGTTATAATGGTTATACTCATCAATGGGGTCTTCTCCTGCAGGGTATGGAATATTCATGCGGACACGTATCAAGACGGTATGATTACCGTAAAACATGGAGAATTGCCTGTCAAAAGGGATGGGCGTCGTATTCAGTTTAACCATCCTTATGAAATGGCGGGTCATCTCATCTCGAACGCATTATCGTATATTTATTACGAAGAAAGAGGGTTGTTGAAAAAGAAAGGCAGCCTTAGGGTTTTTCAGGATGATGAAATAAAAAAATTGGTTCCTTTGATTGTGCAGGCATTCTCGGTTGCAACACCAACACAGGTTGTTGCCGTCTCGTCATATTCTGAACGCATGCTTTTAACTGACCAGCAGAATTACTGCATTTTATTCGTTTCGGAACACAGCTTAAACATTGCCTTCAGTCGCATTCATATGTTTCAAACGTATAATGACGCCATGTCGGAAAAGAAAAGAAACACGATGTTGAAAGAAAATCCAGCGACAATAAACCATAGCCGTTTTTGGAAATTGGTTCCAACGTCGGGACAACGGTTGGAACCCGATCACGAAAACTGGCTTGTCATAAATTTATCTGATGAGATGTACCATCAGCCCGTAGCCCAAAGGGTAGGAACGGTTGATGAAAAGATAAGGACGGGTACATCTGAACTGGATATGCGTTTAAAGAAATTAGAAGAGCGGTTGAGCAATACGGGTGTACCCAAACAGCTTGAACCAACAAGTCCAGCAAAGGAAATTCACAGCGAAAGCAAAATAAAAAACAAGCTCATTGTCCTGCGTGAATTGGTCAACGATGGAATTATTTCAGAGGAAGATTATGATTACAAAAAGGCCAAAATGCTCAGGGAAGCCATGAGCGACATGAGCATAAAGGAACAATTGCGTGAGATAAAAGACCTTATGTCAGAGGGGCTAATTACAGAGGATGATTACAACGAGAAGAAAAAGGATATATTGGACCAGTTTTAGCGGCAGAAATTACCAAGAGGGACCAAATTTTCAATATGGCTGATAGTGGGGTACGGTGCCCCGTGCCCTTATTTTGGGCGCGCATTAGCATCATACATGGGCCTCAGTGGCATACGATAATATTTCGACAATTGTAGAACAAAGACATAAATATTAGATGTAATATAGAAGATAATAATGAAAGAAGAAGCTGAGGCAGCGAAGGAAATTGCAATAGTTACAGGAAAGGCAATTGATGCAAGCGTTAAATTAGGCGGAATCTTTCGCCTAATATTCGGCGACGCTGCAATTGAATTTGGCGGTGCTGTTAAAGATTGGGCCACTTATTTTCGATATAAAAATCTTCTTAAAATCCAAGATAAAGTATTTAAATTGCATAAAAAGAGAAATATCGAAGGGAAAACTATTCTTATTCCCCCAAGATATGCGATTCCTTTAATTCAGAATGCATCGCAAGAGGATAATGACGATATTCAGTCTTTGTGGGCTGGTTTGGTTGCTAATTCAACAGACCCAGACAAAAAATTAAATGTGAAAAAGATTTATATTGAAATTCTGTCATCATTAGAACCTATCGATGTTCAAATCATGCTCTATTTTTCAAAACAAGGTTGGCTTTTATTTCGCGAAGTTCCAGGGGGTGGGATAACTATCGAAAAGCTGTCATCTGAGTTAAATCTATCGGAGGATGATATTGTTATCTCATTACAAAATCTTCACCGCTTAGGTTGCTTGGTTGCAGATTTTGAACCAAACATGTCTAACATCGGCAAATCAAGTTTCGGTACATTGGTAAAAAGCGAAAAAACTTCATTTAGACTATCGCCTTTAGGTTACTCTTTACTCGAAGCTTGCGAATGCAATTAAAAAACGTGCTTTCGCCCAACAACTGCGTCAAGATGGATTGGCTTACATGCTACGCGTTTCGGCAACCGCTTATGCAGGTCGTTAGTCAGAAAGATCAGTGAATGGGGTTGCGTCTTGATTTGTGATAATTATTGAATTTCTGTATCAATTTCGTTTTTTCAAAAATCTGTTTGTGTTAAACATGCGTCCAAATTCCCTCGTTCTTCTTCCCAGGCGCCCTTAACGCCGAGTCTCCTGCTTATGCTTCCCGTTCTTTGAGTTTGCGGCAGATGCCGTCGCAGAATGGGGGATTTTTTGTTAAATAGCAATTGCAGATTACATATTTCCTTTTCAGAATAATTTTAAACGGGTGTGGTTCTTTGTCCGTTCCCTTATGCGAACCATCGCAGAACGGCTCGTTTTTCGTATTCCCGCACGCACACCAGTGATACGCCCCGGGTTCCAATTCAATGGTAAGAGGCATCTTCTTCATCGATTCTTTATACACCTGCCTGATGGTAATGCCCGTTTATCTTTCGATGTGATTGGCATAGTGTGAATAACGACAAAGAGTATACTAATAATATACCAGAGAAATAATGCGTCGGGTTTTTTCCAGAAACTGTCTGTAAATCCGTGCGAAAAGATGGCAATAAGACTCGCCGTGATTCCCAGCAAAAGCATCTTTTCGTATCCTCCGCTTGAAACCCGCCATGATTTTATTGCTGCGTAAAATACCGTCGCAAACAGCCACAAGAAGGACAACAGGCCGATAATGCCCGTTTCCGCCCATATATGCAAGAAGATGTTGTGCGCGTGGGATAGTTTTTCAATCCTCCTGGTTACAGTCTTTTTTTTGTCCTGCGTTTCTGTGCGGTTTACGGAAACCGGTTCTTTTTTTTGTGACGGTTCTTTGGTTTTTATTTTTTCTCTATATCGTTGATAGGCATCCCGAAAATTTCTTTTCCCAGGGCCAATTCCCAGCAAAGGATGATCCTGGATTATGGCGATGGACGCCTTCCAGCATGACAGCCGTTCTCCAAGTATCTTTTTCGAAGTAAACAATTTATTAACCTGTGTGATTGTTGTAGCGTGGGTAATAAATTTGGAAGGCAAGATGAAAATAAGCAATCCACACACGCCGATAAATACCGCCATTAATAATTTCTTTTGAGTGGTAAAGCCGATAAAAATCATGACAATGAAAATAGCCACCCAACTCGTTCTGTTCATGGTTAAAATCAGGGAAAAGCTGCACAAGATTACAAAGAGAGAAAGGGATAGACGGGACAATTTGTCTTTGTACCAGAAAAACAGACATACGGCGATGGGTAGTAATAATGATATGTATTTTGCGATACGGGAATGATATTCAAAGGTGGCCACAAGTCTTTCATCACGTATCGCAATTCCCGTATAATATCCATAGACTCCATAAGCGCATACCAATCCACACGTAATAAGCACGGCTTTGACTACCCGATTGATTTGTTCCGGACTGCGAATAGTATTAATCATGCAAAAAAAGATAATGAAATAGGTGAGATAATCATGCAATACGGTTTCAAGACTGTTTTTGATATGAGCTGAATAAAATGAAGCCGCCAATGAACACAAAAGGAATGAAAAGATAGGTATATTAATTGATGTCTTAGTAAACAGCATTTTCTTTTCAGATAGCATCATTATCATCCAGCTGCCTATTATGGTTAAAAAACACAGTAATTTGATGATATCTGCGCTGTATGGGAAAAAAGAGAGGATAAAAAAGTAGGCAATAAAGGCGTATTCTGAAATTCGACTTGTATAGGCTGTAATTTTAATATTCACGATTTTTTTCCCGGTTTTAAACCCATCCAATCGGGGCATAATAAAAGATGCCACCCTAAAAGCATGGCATATATGGATAACCGATAACGCAGTTTTCGATGTTGAAATAATACGAATACATTGCTGATAAAGTTTGCGATAAAGTTTATCAGAATTTTTACTAAATAAAATGTCCTGAATACTCTATATGACACAATGGTTCTGTTTTTTTTAAAAAAGATGTAGAGTGAACGACAATACTCTATTTGTGATTGCCACGGCGCCATTTTCTTGCTTTGTCCGCCAAGGTGAACGACCCTGGCTTCGGGCACATGATATACCTTCCAGCCCGCCTTTTGCATGCGGTAGCACCAGTCGGTTTCCTCGAGGAAAAAGAAATAATCTTCATCTAATTTCCCGACATTTTTAATAGCCTCGTTTCTTATCATCATACACGCCCCAATAACTGATTCAACTTCCATAGGCTGTACGAAGGATTGTTTCTTGCTTGGATATCTATAAGGGAAGAGCCATTGCAATAAACTTTTGTTAAAAAGCTCCGTTGCCAAAGTCGGATAATTGTCATAACTGTGTTGCCTTGTACCGTCTGGTTTTTCAAGTTGAGATCCGACAATTCCTACATCTTTGTGCTGCTCCATGAATGAATACATTACACGAATGGCATTTTTGTGCAAGAGTGTGTCCGTATTTATTAATACGCTATAGGTCGCTGCATTTTTTCCCAGGGCTTGATTCACGGCAGCGGCAAATCCTTTATTTTCGCAGTTTTCAATTACCATTGCCAGGGGGAATCGCTCACGAACGACCTTTACACTATCATCTGTAGAACCATTGTCCACAACATATATCTGGTAACTGAGGTCAGTAACAGTTGTACAGATTGAATCAATGCAATCGAGCAATAACTGCCTTGTATTCCAGTTTACTATGATAAAACACAGGTCAATCATTTAGGTAATTAGTATCCAACTATTTTGATTTATGAAAGAATGTACATAAGTAGTATCTTAACGATCTGAAATTTAAAGGAGCATTTTTTAAGGATAAAGCGAAATTTTCTTTCGCACGATTTTTATCCCCTATTCTTAAATAGTATCGACCGACTTTTGCATAATGTGAAGCTAACCGCTTTTTATAAAGTTTCTCATTGATGCCATTTTCTTGGTCCTTAAACGTATTGTATATTTTATCGATGACTATTTTTTGGTATTTTAGGACATTATTCCTGTTCTTACTTAAAGAATGGGGATTGTGCCTGTATTTAACAAGTGGTTTATCAATCCCCGCGACTTGAAAGTGGAATGCAATCCGTAACCACAAGTCCCAGTCCTGACAGTTAAAAAGCTGTCCGTCGAATAAACCCGTTGTTTCAAATATCTCTTTTCGCACAACTACGGATGAGGTAATTATAAAATTCTGTTCAGAAAATAATTGTGTAAAAATATTGCCGGACGGCAATTTATTCTTTGTGTTTCCATTAAGATCGTTCCCTTTTTCATCTATATTTATGTGTTTTGAATATACCATACTAACCTCCGGGTGTGTTTCAAAATATTCAATATCAGTCCGTAATTTTTCAGGTATCCAGAGGTCATCCGCATCAATAAATGCTATATATTTCCCCTGAGCCGATTGGATGCCGGTATTTCTTGCCGTGGGCAGCCCTTTGTTGTGTTCTAGTCGAATATATTTTATCCTTTGCATAAACGGATATAAGACTTCTTTTGTGTTATCGGTGGATCCATCATCTATTACAATGATCTCATAAGAATTGTACGTCTGTGATAAAATTGTTCCTATTGAATGCGGCAAAAAGGAAGCACAATTATAGGTAGGTAATATTATACTTACGAGAGGTAAATTGTCAGTCACGATATTAAATTCCTTTGATGGCGTTAATGAATTTTGGGACATTGGCCTTCAGCGAATAGTGTGATTCCACCGTTTTCTTCCCTTCGAGTCCCATGCGTTCCCGAAGGGTCTTATCCTTTATGAGAAGGGCTATTTTTTCTATCCACTCTTCTATGGAAGCTGCAAATAAACCATTAACGCCTTCTTGTATAATTTCATTGTGTACACCCACGGGAGAGCAGACAACGGGAATTCCTATAGAAAGATATTGGAGTAACTTTGTGGCGCATTTGCCTTTTGTCCATTCATGATTGGGTAAAGGCGCCAGGCCGATATCGATATCCTGCAAATCTGAGTTTTCATCCTCTAAAGCCCAGGTTTTTTTAATAACGGGCATTTTTTCACAATCAAAGAAATCGTTACAGATAATCTTCAGTTCTCTGTTATTGTGGCGGTTTGCCAGGTGATCAAAGGCAGGAGTCAATTCCTTCAAGAACGGAAGCGAAGACTTGCTGCCAATCCACCCGATAGTAACCTTTTCTTTATTCCTGCTATAATCTTTCATGGCATATTTACTCGTATCAATCGCTGTAGGGATGATGGTTATATTTTTATTGTATGGCAATGCCTGTGTTTTCAAATATTGATTCCCGGCTATAATGAGATCGCTGAACCTTACCATTCTGGCAAACGTTCTTCTCCGCTTAAATGACCGACCACCGCCGTCTGCGGGGCTTTTAAACATAACGGCGTCATCGAAGTCATAAATAATTTTAATATGCTTTCTCCTGAGATACCAGAGTTGCCAGCGCCACAGCCGTTTTTTTTGAATGAAGATTATATCGTAATCCTGAATCTTTGAAAATAGTTTCATCCACTTACAGAAAGAATCCGGGAAGAGCGCAACCTTTGACTCTATGCGCGATTCTTTAAGATAAGGAACGTATTGTAATACCCTGTATCTGCTTGCGGGATGTTCCCATTCCTGTATAAGAAAATAGATTTTTAATTTATCTGTGAAACTTGTTGAATGTGTATTTTTGGATTCCATACATGTTTTCGGTGTAAGCTTAATTGGATAATTGCTTGTAATATTCGTTTATTTTCGCTATCAATACTTTCTGCGCCGGCGTACGCCCGATAGAATCGTAACCTATCAGTATAAGTAATACAGTTAGATAAGGATGCATTTAACTGCGACAAATTTTTAATCTTTTTTTTAAGGGTAATTGTTTTGTCAAAACATACCCGATCTAAATCCAGATAAAAAAAATTCCATGTATCCGGTAATTCCATAATCATAATGTTATTTGCCTTTAAATCACGGTGGTATATACCGGAGTCATGAAGTTGTCGGAAAGACGCTGCCAGGCATGAAAGAAAGATGCGTTTTTTTCCGGAAGCAGTCTTATCATAAGGATTGTGAAACGTTTCGCTAATATATTTGTTGCACGGCAGAGAGGCGGTAATATCTTCCGTGATAATAAAACTCTTCCGGAGAATACCGAATCTTTTTTCCTCGATTAATGCAATAGGTTTGGGTGTTTTGACGTTTAATGCTATGAAACCGTGTGCGGCAAACCACGCCCTCCGCGCAGGAGAATGACAAAAGGAATACAAAAATTTCTTGAACGAGGACGGATATTTATACTCTTTTATGCATACACTTTCCGTAGTCTCGTGAGATGTCGGCAGACATGTAATGGCTATTTTTGCGGATGTTTTTAGGGTGCCGGGAAGATTCCCTTTTACGGAGAAGCTATGGTTTCTGATTAAATCAATCAACTTGTTTACTTCCCATTCATTTCGTGTGTGTATTTTGTACTTGCTATGCGTCGTGCGTTTAAATACGTTATTGTTTTTGAAGCATTTTCTTGCCCTGCTGTGCCAGAGCCTGCGCTTAATCCCGGAAATTTCTTTAAAGACTGCCTTGTGAAAAACCTCCCTGTCTTTGGATTCCGATGGCTGGTTTGTGTAATTGGTTATCAACTCTTTTATTTCTTCGTTTGTGCAAGTATCGATAATAGAATATGCTAGTCTCGATAGCTCCTGAATTCTCCAGGATAGTGGTAATTTCTTCCTAAATTGAACACGTCCGAGATCGAGGAGGTAAAATACTGTTGTGTTGTCCGGATTCACGAGTATGTTTTCAGCGTGGAGTTCACCGTGAAAAATGCCGCAATCGTGCATCGTCTTGACGTAAGAAATGAGGTTTTTCATCAAAAGATTTTTTTGCGATGGATTATAACCGGACGGGGATTGTTGGATGGCCAGTAATAGTTCCTTCACGGACAGCGTATGGGGTATTGCCTTTGAAATTATATAGCAATCTTTCAGTATCCCAAAACGTCTCTTTTCTCCCACAGCAACCGGCTCTGCCGTGAGCATGTGATTCTTGAGGAGTTCGTGAGTTTTATTCCATTCTTTCCGTGCCTTTGACAGGGAAAACACTGACTTAATGGCTTCTCTGAAGTGTCCTGTAGTGTATTGTTTTATATAGAAAGATGCCTGATTGTGGGTATATTTTATCACCTTCTTAAAATATCCGCTCCGTATGATTTCACAATCTTTCCCGCTGTCTATAGAGACTGCTATTTCTTCCAAAAGGTCCAGAGGGATGTCTTTTGTTATCCATCGGGTATTATGTAAGATTTGATAATTTGTCATGGATTTTTAACGGTGGATATTCAATACTTTTTGGTAGATATCGAGTGTTTTTGCAACATTGGCCTTAAGAGAGAATATCTCTGATTTTGTTCTAGCAGCAGCGCCTATGTGATCCCTTTTTCCCTTTTCTAAAAGGACGGTAATATAATGCGCTATTTCTTCAGCAGCGATAGGGTGGTTAATAATAAATCCATCCGTACCGTGGTTTATAATCTCCGATACCCCGCTGGTTTTGCTGGCAATGACAGGGAGTCCCGACGCCATCGCCTCGAGACATGCCGTGCCAAAGGCGTCGTACTCGCTCGGAAAAACAAAAATATCACCTGCGGCATATATTTCCTGGATATTTTTGTAAACACCGGCAAAGATTATCTTATCGGTAATGCCATTATCTTTTGCAAGTTTCTGGTACTTTCGGACTTTTCCTTTCCCTACGACGAGCAGTTTTATCTTTTTGTCTTTAATGAGAGGGAATGCATCTATAACATATTTTAAACCCTTTCTCTTAAATCCCGAACCAACGAACAGCAAAAGAACTTCGTCTGATGCGATACGGTATTTTGCCCTTATTGTATCTCTATATTGCAGTCTCATGCGAGGCGTAAAGGCATCGGTATCTACGCCATTATAAATAACCCCAATGTCATTTGCGGGCAATTTGTAATGATGCATGATTTCTCTTTTACATTGTTCCGAAATGCAGGTGATTTGCCTGTAGCGTTTTTGTTTAAAAATAATCTTTTCAAGGAGGAGCAGGCTTGAATGCCGCGGATTCAGGCACATGACTATCCTGCCAAATGCAGTGTGCATCAGGGAGTAGGTGTGCATCATATAGTCCCAGTGACATCCACCGCCGACCCGGTAAATATCTTGAAATAGTGTTTGTGTGAATCCATGAACGATATCAAATGGTATTCCCGTTTTTCTGACGATTTTTGGGGCATTTATGGCAAATGTCCAGTATTTTAAAGGAGACCATAAGGTAATGGCCGGGACGTGATGAAAGATTAAACGTCTGTCCTCGTCCTGCCTAAATCGATGGGCAAATATATGAACTTCATGTCCCTGCATAAGGAGTTGTCTGGATAAATTAAATACATAACTTTCCACCCCGCCCTTTTCCTTAATAAACTGATATACGACCAAAGCGATCTTCATTGGGGTATAACATTATGTAACAGCTTGGTTTTTTGAAACACATTATACACACCCCTTAATCCCCTGAGGTAAGTCAACCGTCCCCGGTTGACATCATAATGACAAGCGGGGACGCTTGTCCTACCGATCGAGGGGACTTCTGCTCTCCCCTCTAAAAAGAGGGGTCGGGGGCGTGTTTTAGGATGACAAAATGTTTTGATTTCCATACAGATTAGTAAAGTAACTTTTTATTAAGATTTTTCAAAAAATTAAATTGTCGCAACATTATAAGTTTTTGTTTGCCAGGTCTTCCTTGATAATTTCCAGGTTGTTTCTTGCCTTCTCATTGTGAGGCTCGTGCCTGAGCACCTCTTCAAATTCTGCAATGGCTTCATTTAACTGCCCGTTTTCAGCATAAATGATACCTAAATTATTGTGCGCCTTCACGTAATTTTTGTTAAAGGTAAGGACTGTTTTGAATTCACGGAGGGCATCCTCCGTCATTCCTTTCTGGTAATAAGTTGTTCCAAGGTTAAAGCGGGACTGTATGTAATCAGGGTTTATTTTTATAGCTTCCTTGAATGCAGCTAGCGCCTGGTCATAAAGCCCCTGTTTGCTGTATATCGTACCGATATTATTGTATGCAGCATGGTAGAGCGGATACAATTCCAGTGAATTTTTATAATAGTCGAGCGCTTTTTCGTAGTTTTCTTCCCTGACGTACACGTTTCCCATTGCATGATGGAGCAGCGCCGCATTCGGCGCTTCTTTCAAGGTCTTTGAGAAAAAGGTCTTTTCATCAATCCAATCCCGGTTTCTTAAGAGCGTTTGACCTGAATAAAAGATTAAAAGCGCAATGAACAGCGAAACCGTTGTATACCTCAATATTGAAAATGAGCTCTTCCAGGCAGCGGTCAATAATACCGATATTATGCCACAAAAACCAAGAGAAGGAATATATAAAAACCTTTCTGCCGTGACAAAGCCCATATCCCAGGGAGCGGAGATACGAATAAAATTAGACAGGGGTAATAATGTCACTAAGTAAAAAAGTATCAGAAAAGACATGCCAGCCCATCGTTTTTTCAACCATACTATCAAAAAAATAAGAAAAGAAACCCCGATGACGGATGAAAAAACCGTGGGTTCGGTTATAGAAAAAGACATGGGATTTTGAATGTATGCATTCAGGTGTGCGGGATAAATGAGTTTAAATAAATAAATGAAAATGGTTTTTGTGAAAGAAAAAAGGGCGGGGTAAAAGCCCTTCATTTCCTCCCCGCCCGGATTGTCTACGGTATGAATTCCTAAAATAGCAAATCGAGTGATGCCGTATAAAAGGATGACGAAAAAATAAGGGGTACTTAAAAGGAGAGATATTTTATATTGCCTTCCATTCCTCAATCCCACGAAAAAATGAGTATAGGCAATTATTAGAAAAGGCAACGTTGCTACCATCTCTTTACAAAGCATCGCAAGAGCGAATAAGATAATTGAGCATACATAAAATATTTTACTCTGTTTAAAAAATAGTTTTAATACTTCCCGGTTGCAGAGAGAACTATTTTTTTCGTCTGGTAACGGGGAATGTATTGCTTTTTGGTATAAGTAAAAAGCGGATAAAAAGAACATTCCGGCGATAACATCAGTGCGTCCGGATATCCACGTTACCGATTCTGTGTGGACCGGATGGCAGGCAAATAATAAAGAAGTGATGAGAGAGATAGAGCGATTGTTGAATAAAGAGTTAAATATCAGGTAAACCAGGATACTGCTAATAGTATGAAAAATGATATTTGAAAGATGGAAACCCCACGGTTTTAGCCCCCACAGGGTATAATCGATCATATAACTGAGGCTTATAATGGGTCGATAGTAACCATATTTGAATTCGATGGTATCGTCGGTTGTGTCAAAAAAATCCCTTACAAAACTTTCCCAGAAGCAGCCCCATCTGTTGATTCCTTCGTTATCGGCAATCAAAACCATGTCATCCCAGACAAAACCATTTCTTAGGGCGTTGAGATAAACCAGGAAAGAAATGAAGATGATAAGAAGGACGGGAGAATAATAACGTATTTTATTCATTGTCTTATAAATATAAGCCTTTCGTGGAACATTCTCAAGCTAAATCACGATTTGTCTCTGCAGCTTTTTTGTCATTTTTTTACAGGGCTTACGAGGACATAGGTATTTCCACGAACGCTCTGGGATGCCAGCACCTGATGATAACAGGTAGATTGGATTTGTTGATAATACCGGTAGGGCATGAGAAACAAGCTGCTTCCTCCTGTTTCTAATCGCCGGCATATCTCGTCTTCGTCTGCCGTCAAAAAAGAAATATGGGTATTTGGTATGATGCTGAAATACCATTTTGCTATTTTGGGAGGTTTCCAGAGTACATCTGTATGTTCAAAAATGGTTTCGGGTATGCCCCAGAAATAAAGTGTGCGTTCGGAAGTTCGGGTCTGTTGAGAGATTATTGTCGTTAGTTTTTGGATTTCTGACTGATGGGAGGCATAACGTAAAGGCAGCATGACAAAAGTCGCTGCATAAACCAACAATACCGCAGGAATGAAATAATTGATTAGGCGGGGGAATCTTCTGGCAATGAATATCCAGAGTATAATACTACCTGCGATGAACAAGGGTGCAGCGACAGGATGTGGATTGAGAACCAATGTGGAAACCCTTGAGTCTACTGCCCTGAGAGAAAAGAGATTATAACTGTAGTTCGGGAGCAAGAGAAAAAATCCGCAAAACAGGAATACACAGGATAGCGTGTTCTTCCAGTCGATTCTGTAAACAGAAAAAGACTCTGCAATGAATTTCCCTATCAGGATGGAAGCTGCCGGGTAAAGCGGCAACACATACCAGTGCAGTTTGTTTTTACAGAGAAGGAGCACAATCCCGAAACTTGCCAACCATATGAGCGGAAGGATTCGTCCGTCTTTCCTCCACCGGGGGATCCGGAAAAATGCCCAGACCAGACACAGCGGCAACAGCAATGACCAGGGATAAAAACCTTTCAAAATTGTTTTCCCGATAAAAAGAATTCCGCCGGTCAGGCTTTTAGCCTCATTTACCCCTATACCGTATTCTGTCGAGGTCGCCCGGTTATAAACCTGTTGTATAAAAAATTCGTTAAGGAATGCATGCTTGTGTATTTGTATCATAGCAATAAACCAGCCGGTGGAAATGATCAGGAACAAGAGAACGGCCTGAATGACTCCGGAGACACGGTAGTTCCTCCATTTCCCGGTAACCAGCAGGTATAGAAGCCCGATCCCAAATGGCAAAAAGCCGGCAAAATTCTTAGTGAGCGATGCTAACCCCATCACAGCCGAACTAACCAGCAACAAGCGTGGATTTTTCTCACTGCGAATCAACAAGTACATACTGCTTACCAGGAAAAATAACAGGATAGCGTCCATTTCACCCGTCCTGGCGCAATGCTCATAAATAAAATGAAAACATGTTGTGAGAGAGAACCCGGACCATAAGGCCTCTTTCTCGCCAAATAATTCTTTCGCCAGTAAAACACTAAAAAAAACACATGCTACGGCGGTCGCCGCTGACCAGAACCGCGTTACCCATTCGGAAGTTCCAAAGAAACGGAAACACACTGCTGTCAGCCAGAACTTCAACGGAGGTTTGTTGAAACAGGGTTCTCCGCCCGTACGGGGGGTAAGCCAATCTCCTGAAATCAACATTTCTCGTGAAATAATGGCATACAGCGCCTCATCTCCATTGTGAATGCTATTGCTGCCCAAGTGATAAAAAATAGTAAAGGAAGAGAAAATAATCAGGGAGAAGAACAGGGTACGGAATTTCGTTATGGAAATGAAGTATGAAAAAGATGGCTGATTATTACACACGTTTTTGAATATTATATAATTCTGTCAAAGGGGGAAAGCCGTGTATCCCTTTGGCGAATCGGTTTTCACCGTTTTATTGTATGTAACCGAGGCTTCGCAGCATTTCTTCCTTGTCTTTCTGAAGGGGTTTATTCTTCTTTACCATAGGCGCAGGGGGGAGCGCAAGAACTAGTTTTTGAAAGATATCATTTTGCCGCTTAACTTGTTCCGGTTGTGCAGTTGCCAGGTTGTTCCGCTCTGCCGGGTCATTCATGAGATTATAAAGCTCTTTCTCCCGGGTTTTTTCATTAATAATCAGTTTCCAGTTTGACCCGATGACGGCATTCATCGGAGGTACGATGCCATTGTTAATCTGGGCAATTACATATCTTTCTTCCTTCGTGGAAATCAGACCATTCCGATCGGCCAGGGGACGTCCCTGCCATGATTGAGGCGCTTTTCCTCCTGCAATGGACAACAAGGTAGGAGCAACATCTATCAGGCTAACCACATCCCTGGAGGTTGTTATGGACGTCTTGTCCGGTATTCGCACAAACAGGGGAATGCGCACCGTATCATTATAGAGATTTCTGCCGTGGCCGAGCTTGCCGTGCTCCATAAACTCTTCGCCATGATCGGCAGTGAATACCGTTACGTAGCGCTGAAGCGAAGGGAATTCCTGGAACAATTTTCTGATTTGTTCGTCGCAATAGTTAATTTCCGAATCGTAATGTGATTGGATCAGTGTCAGGGTGCGAGGGCCTTTCTTTTGGAGTACGCGGCTCAACCTTACCGGACGGGATACCGAACTGATCGCAGTGCATTCTCCTTCAGTTTCGTCACTTTGATACTGTTTCAACCACGGATGTCTGCCTATGTATGGGATATGGGGATCAAAGTAGTGCAGCCAGATAAAGACAGGACTGTTTTGTGATTCGATTTCCTTCTGCCACTCGAGAAAGGTTCGATTGACTTTTTCAGCGGCACAAAACCCGACGCAGGCGTATCGGTCAAACCCCCGTCCAAAACCGAAGTCCTTCATAAGATGGGTATTGGCGGTTACGGCATACGTTCGATAACCCAGTGCTCGCAATTGTTCAGGCAGGTTAGTCAGTTTTCGCGGGATGCGTTCTTGTCTGTACACGTGTGCCTTTTTAATGGAACCTCGTGTTATTCCATGCGAGGATGGGTATACGCCGGTTATCAGAGAAGTTACGGCTGGCACAGTCCATGATGAGGTACTGTAGGCATTCGTGAAGACGATTCCCTCGCCGGCAAGTTTACTTAAAAATGGAGCCGTATTCCGCTTGTGTCCGTAAAAGGGCAGGCGGTCGGCGCGCAGAGTGTCGATGGTGATTAAGAGCAGTGATGGATAGTTTTTCTTTGTAACAGGACTCTTTGTTTCTGAGGCATGAGAAAAAGCCGCTAATAAACAAATCGACAGAAGTGTCGCAACTCTTGGGATAGTCTTTCTGAAGTTCATAATGAATAAAAAAGGGTTTTTCCATACCGTAAAGATACCGAAAAACCCTTTAAATAAAAATTCTAAAAAGTTTATTTAGAGATATTATCTTCTTTCTTCCTTTTTAAACTGGAAATTGACAATAAGATCGCTATCTTCATTTCCCTTTATTTTAAGTTTTATCGCCTTGGTCTTACCGAGACCTCCCTTATTAGCACTCAAAGTATACGTTTGGCCAGGTTCAACGTTAAGACTATAACTGCCGTTACTCTCAGACGATGCTGACTGTGTTGGGCCTTTGGAAGGCTTTGCCGTTACTGTTGCGTCAAAAACGGGATGAAATCCCTTGTCTGATACATAGCCATAAACTGTCAGTGAAGATGCAGCTTTCAGGTCAAAAACGGTACCTTCCACAGCCAATTTCTTACCTTCTGCTGCATACACAGAAGATGAACTTATCCCTGCTATGCTTAACGCGGCGCCAAAACATCCCGCCAGACACATCATTACCCATCTCTTACTCATAACGCTCTCCTTTCTTTAAAATACCCCGCGATTTGCGATGATTTTAGTAAAGTATTATATTTATCTTTCGTTCTCTTTTCAACAAGAGAATTCAAAATAGCTCATTTATTTTTTCCCCTTCCTTTTTCCCTTTGCCTGGGATTTGGGAGCCACTTTGGGTTTTGGTTTTTGTGTTGGCTTTGTTTTTACAACAGCTTTTGCCTTAGTTATTTTTTCTTTTCCGGCGAGTATTTGTTCAGCTTCTTCGCTGTCAGCATCCATAATGTATCGTATACCCGTAACTTCAGCCGCTTCGCGGGTCAGGGTGACAATGTCATTTCTTGTCAGATGTTCCAGTGCAAACTTTCTCGAACCGCACATCAATTGCCGCAGACCCTGGGACAGGCGTTGATAATATGAATAAACTCCAAGCGCCCCCGCTGGTACCTCCTTGCCGTTAGAACCGAAGAGTCTCTTTGTCCTGGAAGCCAAGACGAATATTTCTTCCATTGTCCTGCCATAAGGTTCGATAGTCTTGTCAACAGCATTTTTATTAATTTGTTCGGCAATTAATTTTCCTACGTGTGCCGCACAGAGCGGTGAACGCGCCATGCCAACGGCCTTGACATAAGGAGCGCCAAGCGCCATAGCCTTAAAGATATCATCCTCAAACGCAAAACCTCCGGCAAGGATAATATCCGGAACGTACTGACCCTTTGATGCTAATTTATGCACATAATTATAGGTAAGGGCGGCGATGTACAAGGTGGGCACTCCCCATTCATTCATCATATGCCAGGGGCTCATGCCTGTCCCGCCGCCGGCGCCATCTACGGTTAATACATCAACTCCGGCTATTGAACAATAACGAACCGCCCTTGCAAGGTCAGCTGGCCTGTAAGCGCCTGTCTTCAGGAAAACATATTTTGCGCCGGCCTTCCTTAATTCTCCCACCCTCTTTACGAATTCCTCTTCGTTGACCATCCCAACCCTGGAGTGTCTTTCGAATTCCTTAAATGCCTTACCAAAGACCGATGCCACCGCATTATCGTATGGATCGGGCAGCACAATATAGCCGCGGTCTCTTAGCAATCTTGCCTTTTCGAGATTATTAATCTTAACCTCTCCGCCGATATCCTTAGCGCCTTGTCCCCATTTCATTTCTACGGCCTGGACGCCTAATTTATTTATACCGTACTCAAGTACCCCTAATCGGCTGTCTTCGACATTCTCTTGCATTACGATGAGGCCGTAGCCGTCTTTTTGCCAATTCTGAAAGGTTTTTACGCGATTTTCGAGATCAGGGCAGTGGGTTATTTTCCCATTTTCCAGCCTGGTATTAACATCCATACCGCCCACGTTTTCACCTATTGTCAGCCCGGTTCCGGAAATTGCAGAACCAATGGCTAATCCATCCCAATGTGTTTTTGCAACGTTCGTCGAACCTAACCCCGGTATCATTATCGGTAGTTTTAGCTTAATTCCTTTATCTTTCCCCAGCCTTGTTTCCGCGTTTACGTTCTCAAAAATTGCCTTGTCGCTGTCAGCCGCAATTCCAACTGCGCCAACAGCCGTACCCATGATGTTTAAATGTGAAAAATCTACGGGATATTCTTTATCTGCTCCGGCAGTAATAACTCCGAAAGGTTGTGGATACAAATTTTCTGAAGCCCTGAAGGCTGACTTTCCAATTTCGCAAAAACCCGGACACTCATCCACACAAACCGAACACATACCACTGGCAGGCGTCCTGTCATTAGGTGTTCTATTTTTCGTACGTGTTGCCGCCGATGCATTTGGTTTTGAAAATGACATTTTCAAACCCCTTTCTTAATGAATAGGTAATTATGGTAAATGAATATAATTTTAACATTATAGTTATTTATGATTTCAAACTCCGAATATATACACATTTTCAAATTTACTGTCAATATAATTTTATAAGAAGTAAAAATAGTCGTAGATAATTCTAAACAAGCACAAAACATGCCAATATCTTTTAAAAGTAAAAAAGTCAGTGTTTTATTACTGAAAATATATTCTGGTATTGTTGTATCTTAGTGAAAGTGCGTTTACTTGCAATAAAAAAGAATTATAATTTATTTGTAAACAAAAAAAGGAGAATATATAATCAACGTTAAACTTCAAAGTAAAGTATTGGCTGAAAATAACCTATAGAGTGGTAGTTTTTATCGCACTAAGTCTATCAACACTTAGCAATGGCTTGACACACCATAATGGGGGTTAATAAAATTGTGAAACCACAGATAAAAATGAAGGATGATAGTACACTTATTAAAGAAAAGATTGAAAAAATAAAAAGGGAGGTCGGGAAGGTCATTGTCGGTCAGGAAGAGATGATTGAGGGTATTATTATTGCCCTTCTGTCAGACGGACATATTCTTTTAGAAGGTTATCCCGGACTGGGAAAGACCGTCACGGTAAAAACTATTGCATGTATACTGGACGCAAAATTTCAAAGGGTACAATTTACACCAGACCTTATTCCCGGCGATATAACAGGGTTTGAGATGTGGGACCCCGAGTCGAGGAAAAGCAGGATACAAAAAGGTCCCGTATTTACCAATTTATTACTTGCTGATGAAATTAACCGCGCGCCTGCAAAGGTGCAAAGCGCCCTTCTTGAGGCGATGCAGGAAAAGCAGGTAACCATAGGCCGGGAGACGTATCATTTAGAGAGATTATTCCTCGTGCTGGCGACTCAAAATCCCATTGAGATATCGGGTACGTATTTATTGCCCGAGGCGGAAATAGACCGGTTTATGTTCAAGTTAAAAGTACGTTACCCATCATATGGAGATGAAAGAGAGATTACCGAAAGGCAAATCCGGGACGAGGAGGTTGATTTAAACGTTGTTTTATCTCAGAAGGAATTACTCTCATTAAGACATACGATAGCGGAATGGTTGCCTTTGCACGAGGAATCTGCCATTGTAAAATACACAACAAGATTGGTCAGGGCTACAAGACCGGAAGAAAGTAACGGTGAGTTGAGAAATCTCGTAATGTACGGAGCATCACCCAGGGCTTCTATTGCTTTAGCGAAGGCATCGCGGGTGTATGCATTTATTCATGGGGAGGATATGGTATTACCCGATCATGTCCACAAAATGGCTTATCCCGTCCTCAGGCACAGGATTATCCTTACCCATGAGGCTGAGTCCCAGGGCATCGATTCTGACGCCATCATTAATAAAATACTCCATCGTGTCCCCCTGTTGGAATAAACCGGATGAAGAGGAGGATAAGGCTTTATTTACAACGATTGGTTGGAAACTTCTTTGATGGGACGTTTTCCAGCTATTTGAACGCCCCGCATGGCTTGGAACTCGACGAACTCCGGCAATACCAGCCTGGAGATGATCTCAGGTCCGTTGACTGGAAGACAACGGCAAAGACAGGCAAACTCCATGTGCGCATGAAATTGGTGGATAAACGGGTAACCATTGTATTTCTTGTTGACAAAAGCCGGTCGGAGAAGTTTGGTTCTTTTATAAATACCAAAGAAGATATTCAAGCAAGCATTCTCTCCCTCATTGTTTACGCCGCATCTGAAACAGGCAATGAGATAGGCTTTGTTACATTTACCGACCGGATAGAAAACTATATCCAACCCAGGGCCGGCGAAAAAGAGGCTTTGAAAAATATAAAAAATATTTTACTCGAAACACCGCACAGCAATCGCACCGATTTAAATATTGCGTTTAAATTTTTAAATGAAAAGATACCGTCGACTGCTCTGGTATTTATTCTGTCGGATTTTTTAGCTCCTTATAATTACGAACAATCGCTTAAAACACTGTCCTATTTACATGAGGTAATTCCTATCATCATTTCGGATAAGATGGAAACGGACTTGCCTGAGGCAAAGGGGTTTCTGACCGTTCAGGATGTAGAGACAGGTGCGATAAAATCCCTGGACATTTCAACAACACTAAAAAAGACAAAACCTTACCTTGCTGTATTGAGACAGTTAAACATAGATCATATTGCACTATCTAACGAGGAAGACGAAGAAATCTGGATAAAAAAAATCTCGGAATTTTTTGACAGACGCATCAGGAGGGGGGGAAGAAGGAGACGATGAGATATATTTTTATGAGCTTGTTCATGAGCGCAGTTTTTTCAGGTGTCGGTCCTATTCACGTAAATGCACAAGAGCAATACCAGACTCAGGGGCAGACAGAAGGAGAAGAGGAATTTGCCCTGACGGATAAACCGCTTGAAATCTGGACGTTTATTGATGATTACCGGGTAATTACGGGCAAGACGCTGCATCTGACCGTTCAGGTTGTGTGGAAGTTGGGGATAACGGTGAATTTGGAAGGAGTTGATAAAATCGACCTCTCTCCCTGTAAGATTGAAGGTGTAACGATTGGAGAGCGCCAAATCTTCGACAATGAGCATGATTATATCGTGATTACCTATACACTCTCGTTACCTTCAAATATCGGGGAAGGGATATATTCTATTCCCTCTTTTACACTTTCTTACAGAAATGAAGTCGACAAGACCGAAGGAAAGTCCGCCTCCTCGCCCGTTGCAATTAAAAAGGTACCCTTACTTGTTGAAGGAAAGGTGGATAAAGACGTCATCACAATCGGCGATCGGATCAACTACGCCCTTACAATACGGCATGAGAAGAATGTAAGGCTGGTATGGGAAAACATTGAAAAGCTGAATTTTTCCCCCTTTGATATTTTGAAAAAAGATATAGAAAAAACGACGGAAGGAAATATTGAAAAGATATTGATCAACTACACGCTTTCTTTGTATGAACTCGGAGGGAAAAAGAAGACGCCTGAGATTCCTGAAATTACCATTTTATATTACAAAGAATCGCAACCACAATCCGGTGAGAAAAAGGGCGATGCCTCCCTCATCGAGACAAAGGAAGCCAAAATCGACCCAATTCCTGTTATCGTTAATAGCCTTTTGAAGGCTGTAGACGTGCCTCTGGAGGGACTCAAGGGGCCACTGTATTATTCAAAAAAGGATGTCTTTCTAAGGGGGTATGTAACCATAGGCATCGGGGTGGCTTTATTACTCTTTTTAGGCGTAACGGCCTTGCGTTCAATGGCGGGAAGGTTATCGCCGGTTTCACCGAAATCTGTGACCGAAACGCCCAAAATCGCCCTGGAAAGATTACAAAACGCTGTGGCATCGTTCCG
>VGXX01000032.1 GCA_016873155.1 Planctomycetota bacterium
TCCTGTTACTATTCAGGGTTCTCAGTGGATTGAACTCAAATACAGCAAACAATTCTTTTGCAGTTATTGTAAAATTGAGTACCCGGAACCTGTCCCTGCGCTATTTTCGTTTAATAATCCTATTGGTGCATGTCCCGGGTGTCAGGGCTTTGGGCACACGATTGATATTGATATGGACGCCGTCATACCGGATAAAGAAAAGTCGTTGAGCGATGGGGCTATCGCCATGTGGAATACGCCCACGTACTCCTCGATGTACGAATCGCTTAAAAAGGCGTCATCCAAATATAATATTCCCTTAAACGTCCCATTCCGCAAGCTGACAAAAGAACAGACAAAATTGATTCTGGAAGGTACAGAAGATTTCTGCGGCATCTATGACTTCTTTCAATGGCTGGAACAGCGAAAATACAAGATGCACGTCCGTGTTTTCCTGAGTAAGTATCGGGGATACAATCTATGCCAGACGTGCGCCGGAAAGCGGTTGAAAAGTCAGACGCTGAACGTCCTGATTAACGGCAAGAATATTTCGGATATTTGCACCATGACGATTGATGAGGCGTACCGATTCTTTGATGGACTTCAGCTTACCGATTATGAAAAGAACATTGCCCATTTGCTCTTGCAAGAAATCAAAAAACGATTAGACTATATGCTCAAGGTGGGTTTGGAATACCTTACCTTAGACCGTATGACCCGCACACTTTCCGGTGGGGAGTCCCAGCGGGTCAATCTTACAACGTCACTGGGTTCTTCGCTGGTAAATACCCTTTACATACTGGACGAACCCAGCATTGGACTCCACTCAAGGGACACTGACAGGTTGATCCAGATACTCGAACGACTGCGTGACATCGGAAACACCGTTGTTGTTGTAGAACACGATAAAGAGGTCATCCGCGCCGCCGACGAGATCATCGACCTTGGGCCGGGTGCGGGCGAAAATGGCGGCACGGTTGTTTATCATGGGTCATTTAAGAATTTACCTGCGCGCAACGGTTCACTTACGGCACAATATCTAAAAGGTAATAAGGCAATTAAAATACCTTCCAAACGGAGAAAATCTACAGGCAATGCCATTGTATTAAAGGGCGCATCACAAAACAATCTGAAGGATATAGACGTTACGTTTCCCCTCAACATGCTGGTATGTATAACAGGAGTTTCAGGGTCGGGGAAAAGCACTCTCGTACAAGACACCCTCTACGGAGCGATCAAAAAGAAGAAGGAAGGTTACACGGGATTCGTTGGAAAATATGAAAATATTGAAGGCGTACAGTTTATTAACGACGTTATTCTTGTAGACCAGTCCCCTATCGGGCGCACCCCGCGTTCTAATCCCATCACCTATGTAAAAGTATTTGATGAGATTCGAAGACTCTTTTCTTCAACACGGGATGCAAGGATGCACAATCTGAATAGCGGTTCTTTCTCATTCAATGTGGTTGGCGGCAGATGTGAACAATGCGAAGGCGCCGGCTACCTCCGTGTTGACATGCAATTTCTTGCGGACATCTACGTCACGTGTGACAAGTGTAACGGAAAACGGTTCAATAAAAAGGTGCTCGATGTAAAGTACAAAAACAAAAACATCCACCAGGTTCTTGAAATGACCGTGGATGAAGCCATTGTTTTCTTTCATGAATCTCCCAGAATTACCAGGGGATTGAAATTCCTTCAGGATACGGGATTGGGCTATTTGCGGTTAGGCCAGCCCGCCACTACCTTGTCGGGCGGCGAGGCACAGAGACTCAAGATTGCCACGTATATGGCTCAGGAAAGTATCGACACAACGCTCTTTGTATTCGACGAACCCACTATTGGTCTCCACATTGATGATATCCAAAAATTGCTTACGTGCTTTCAGCGATTGGTTGAGGCAGGACATTCTTTAATCATCGTGGAACATAACCTGGACATTATCAAGTCCGCCGATTATATTATTGATCTGGGGCCCGAAGGCGGCGATGCGGGAGGATTTATCGTTGGATGCGGCACGCCGGAACACATAGCACGGATAGAGAAAAGTTATACCGGCCAGTACCTGAAACCTTATTTTTCTTGAAAGGTCACCATGAAATTTAACAAAAAAAACATCATATTTATCCTGAGCATTATCCTCAGCATTGTTTGCTCATGGTTATTTGTCAGAAAGATCGACTGGTCGCTCCTTAAAAACGCCTTAAAGGAAGCAAATTACTGGTACGTTATCCCCACACTCATTTTAACCATTCTGGTTTACGTCGTGAGGGCAATCCGGTGGCAGGGGTTGTTATCTCATATAAAACCGGTATCCGTGTTAAATTTGTTGTCTATCACCTGCATCGGTTTCATGGCAAACAATATACTTCCTGCCCGTGTGGGAGAGGTCTTGAGGCCATTTATTTTGTATAAGAAGGAAAATGTAAAATTCTCAACCTCCGTTGCTACCGTAATCGTAGAGCGGATATTTGACATGCTGGGGCTCATCATATTTACCGTCGCCGTTATTGCCCTGCTGCCGCATCCTGCTCATCACGACTCCGTTGTCCCGCTTTCAGCACATGAGGCACACACCGTTAGAGAATCGATTATCCCTTCCCTGAAAAAATGGACTGAGGTATTCGCTGCGGTAGGAGTACTTACCATTGCCTCCCTCTTTTTGATCGTTATTAAACCCGATTTCTTCAAAAAAGTACTCTCCAAAATATGCTTTTTCCTGCCGCATAAACTCAAAGATAAAATCTTTGGACTGTATGATTCCTTTGTGCATGGTTTAAAAATTCTGGAAAACAAGACACAAACGGTATGGATGATGGCGCTTTCCCTTGTAATCTGGGTTCTTGGCGGCGCGGAGATATATCTACTCGGGTTTTCTTTCCACATGCACCTTCCTTTCGTGGGCGCATGTCTTGTTGCCATCTGTTTAGCGCTGGCAGTCGCTTTGCCCCAGGCGCCCGGATACATTGGCGTGTTTCACATAGCAGTCCTGAAATCACTGGATATATTTGGAATACAAACGACAGCGGCTCAAAGCTATGCCATTGTTTTATGGGCCATCAGCATCCTTCCTTCCACACTTATGGGATTTTTCTTTCTCTGGCGGGAAGGGATTGCCTTCCGCGAGGTAGTAAAACTGGAAGAAGAGATCGTCGAAGGAAAACTGGAAGAGATGGAAGGAATACCAGAAGACACAAAATAATCGTAAATTTTTGTTAAAGGCGATACTTCGACCTGGGAAATGTTTTTATGAGGATAATGCCTAAGACAAACCCTCCGATATGAGCCCACCACGCCACGCCTCCGCCATGAGACGAAGAAATTGATGCAGCTCCGCTAAAAAACTGGATAAGAAACCAAAACCCCAGTACAACAATTGCAGGCAATTCGATCATCTCCCAGACGATAAACAGGGGAATAAGAACAAGCACCCGCGCCCTTGGGAAGGTAACCATATAAGCGCCCAGCACTCCGGCGACTGCCCCGCTTGCCCCAACACAGGGGATTCCTGATTGACTGTTGAAATAGACATGCACAACGGCAGAGCCAATCCCGCAGACGAGATAAAATAGAATGAATTTAAAACGACCGAGCTTATCTTCAATATTATCCCCAAAAATCCACAAATACCACATATTCCCTATGAGATGAATAAACCCTCCATGGAGAAACATAGAACTGAGAAAAGGAAAATAGGTATTTACAAAAGTGGAACCGGGAATATCCGCGGAATAGAATACTTTGACGGGAATGACGCCAAATTGAAAGAGGAAGGAGTCTAATTGGCGTCGTCCTAGGGAGAGTTCAAAAAGAAAAACAAGGACGTTTAAAAGAATAATGCTAACGGTAACAAATGGAAAGGTACCCGAAGGATTTCGATCACGGAGAGGTATCATTTAGTCCTGATGTTTAGGAATTTTATTTAAGCGGGTTTTTGGGGCAATATGAATCATAAAAATCCCCCTTAGAAAGGGGGGGTTGTAAATATTCTCATTCGAAGAAAGAACACAACCCCCTGTTTCCCCCTTTGTTAAGGGGGATTACCTTATACAAAAACTACCATCGAACGGTTTTTGCAAGCAATTTATAATAGGGAAAATTTCTTCCGGGGCATTCCGTCTCTCTGAAATGCCTGTGCATAATTATATTTTCTGAAGGGATACGACACCGGTCCTGGAGATACCCTACTAATGTCGAAAGCGAAGCCATTTGAGCCGCTGTGGGGTAGCTTTCATTGAAGTTTCCCACAAGGCATATTCCAATGCCGTAATGATTGTATTCCTGCACGCCGGCATGTGCGCCGTCTATCTGATTTATCCATCTACTGCCTATCTCAATCTCTCCATCGCGAGAACCATGCCCATTCCCTATCACAAAATGATATCCCAGTCCATTCTCCCAACCCCTTTTCTCCCGGTGATATTTATCAAATTCAGTAGCGCAGCCGGTTGGCGAGGCGCTGTGATGAACGACAACGTATTTCCAGTCCCGTACGAAATAACGATCGAGTTGACTGACGATGTAAGGTTCTACTTTTTTGGGAGGCTTCACGGTAGTGATCGGTTTGAATGCAGGCGGGGCATAACAACCGCATAAATAAAAGATGGGAAGAAAAGATAAAAAAACATAACTTTTCCACCGAAAGTGCATGGGCAGTCTCCTGAAATGATGTTCAATTCTTTCATGCAAACCTGATAAGTCCGATTAATTCTTGGGAGGAAGTATACCATAAGCGCGGTTTTTGTCAAAAAAAATTTATTTTTATATATAAAGTACAGACAGAGAAATCAATAGGTCATAATTGATACTTTTGTACATATTTGAACTACTTCCTCCTTTTAACAAAAAATCTGAAACTCATTGGTAAAAATTTGTAAATACAATTTTCTCCTGTTGACATACTATCAAACAAATATTAAGATTAAATCGTATTGATAAAAACCAATGTATGGCATATTTTTTGATTAATAAATTGGGAATCTTTGGTTACCATGAAAACAGAAACATGAAAATTTCAAATTCCACCTGAAATAATAAAGGTTACTGCTTCGGGTATTTTCAGAACAATAAGATAATAATTTAGATTCATCAAACTTATCTTCTAAGCATGATAGAAAAATACCTTCATAAACGTAATATACAAATTTTCACCGCCTTGTGGTTTATCCTCGCCTTTCTTTCCCAAATCTCATTCCTTTCCCCTCAAATTTTTGCCAAAGAAAACACGGTCGTCATTGTCCAGAGCCAGCAAATTGCAGCTTATAACGAGGCAATTAAGGGGTTTGAAGAAGGATGCAAGGGAAAGAACATCTCCATAAATGCAATCTATAACCTGAATGGAGATGCAGACGAAGGCAAAAGAATCATTCAGGATATCAAGGATAGCAAACACAAACCCGATCTGGTACTGGCCGTGGGCATACTCGCCGCCACCCTCGTAAAAGAGCAATTCACCGATACCCCCATTATCTTCTGCATGGTAATCAATCACAGGCGATTTAATCTGGAGGGCACCAATATAACGGGTATTTCTTCGGAGGTGTCCGTGGAAGATCAATTTACCATTCTCAAAGAGCTTCTTGGAGCGCGTAAAAATGTAGGGGTCATTTATGACCCTGCAAAGACCGGGAATATCGTCTCGGAGGCTGATCGCGTGACAAAAAAACTTGAATTTAATTTCATTAAAAAAGAGGTCACGTCGGAAAGTGAAGTTGCGCCGGCGCTAAAAAATATAATCGATAAAATTGACGCCTTATGGATGATACCTGACAGCACGGTCATTACAAAGACCTCACTCAATGCTATCTCGAAAACGCTTTTAGAACACCACCTCCCGATATTCTGCACTTCGGATGCAATAGTGAAGGCAGGGGCGCTCGTTTCGGTTTCACCGGATTATGTCTACACGGGACGTCAGGCAGCCCGAATAGCAAAAACGTTATTGAGCAACCCTACGACAACTTCGCTCGGCATTAAACAACCGGACAAATTGAAGTTGACCTTAAATACCCAAACTGCGGAAATAATCGGGATAAATCTGACATCCTTTCAATCCCATCCGGATGTAGTTTTATATCCATAGTATTTTGATTTTACAATCACATGTTTAGCCTTCGCACTAAACTTATCCTCTTTATGGGTATACTGATAATCATTATCGGAATACTCAGCTGCCTCTTCTTTTTAATCTATTCAAAAAGACAACAGGAAGAGGCGCTGAGAAAATTAGGCACGTCCCTTGTTATACTGCTCGCTCAGGACAATGAGGTCAAACATGCGCTGAACTACACACAGTCGGCATTTCTGGACGCCCCTGTCAAAAAGGTACAGGCGCTCGACAGGGAAGAGGAAATTGGTTACTGGCGGATATCAAATATTAAGACCGTTATGGTCGAAGAGAAAGCGCCGTGGCTAAAAATTCAGATGAAAGAAATTCCCACCAGGCATGACTACCAAAGTCCGGATGCACAGCTTACCCATCGCATAATCACCTCTTCCGGCGAGACTTTTTATGATTTTTCGATTCCCGTTGTTGAGAAGCAGACCTTTTCTGAAGAAGCATTTGCAGCTCAACTTTTGGGCGAAGTTCCTGCAAAAGCGGAACAAAAGATTTTAGGTTTCGTGCAAATCGGTTTATCCCCGCATAAATTGAATGAAAGAATTCACAGGATTATTCTGCGAAGCATTATTCCTATGGGAGTGTGTATCGTTTTTGGAGGAATATGCATTACGTTCTTTCTTACCAAATACTTCGTTTCTCCCATACGACACATGGCGAGCATTACCCTTGATATCGCCAAGGGGAACCTCACACGCTCGGTAAATATCCGCTCCGGAGACGAGATTGGACAACTGTCCATGAACTTCAATCAGATGACCAGAGAACTCAAGGCATCGTATGATGAAAAAGAAAAGATTATGGCACAGTTACGGGAAAATGTTAACAACCTGTCCAACGCAAACAAAGAATTAGTCAAAATAAATGAACAATTGAACGAAGCGCAAGAACGCCTGGTACGTTCGGAGAAATTGGCCGTCGTCGGTAAATTGGCGTCGGGCGTTGGACATGAATTGAGAAATCCGCTCGGATCCATCAGAAACGCACTTTTTATCATAAAAAAGAAAACCACAAATACCCGTGGATTAAACGACGATCAAAAAGTAAATCAATTCGTGGAAATCATCGAGAAGGAAACAGACCGGAGCATAAAAATCGTCAACGACCTTTTAGGATTCTCAAGGACGGCAAAACCTGCCGTATCTCCCACGAATATTCGTTCCCTTATTGAATCTTCCCTTTCAAGATTTAAAATGTCTGAAACAATTAACAAAGTTATCCGGGTAGAAGACTCCCTGCCCCTGATACCCGTCGATGCAAACCAGATCGAGCAGGTATTGATAAACCTTATTCAAAATGCCCTGGATGCCATGCCGGGCGGCGGTTGGTTAACGATCCTTGCACAAAGAGAAGATACATTTTTAGTCATTACGATAACTGATACAGGGTGCGGCATACCCGATACGGTAAAAAATAAGATATTCGACCCCCTGTTTACCACGAAACCCAAAGGAATTGGACTGGGGCTGGCCATCAGTTTAAACATCATTCAGAGGCACGAAGGATGTATTGATTTAAAGAGTAAAGAAGGGGAAGGGACGAGTTTTACCATTAAATTACCCATCACTAAAACATAAAGGACAAAAAATGATACAAGAAATACCGGATAAAATCCGTATCATGCTGGTAGATGATGACCCCTCAATTTTACAAACCACAACCGTTATCCTGGAGGAGGAAGGATACGACGTCCTGACCTGCAGTGGGGGAAAAGGGGCGATTGACAAATTTAACGACAGCGTCTTTGGAGTGATACTGGATATTAATATGCCGGACATGTCCGGGCTGGACGTCTTTGAGATTCTCAAATCCAAAAATCAGTACATACCCATCATCTTCCATACAGGCTATGACGAAAGGGAAAAAAGGATTGATATCCGCAAGCACTTTCGGCCACATGCCTATGTCGTTAAGGGCAGCGATCCTGAACAACTGCTCGATACGGTTGCGGGCGCTGTAGAATCATACAAAAATATCGTGGAAAACGTTAAGCTCAATGAAACCCTCAAAGAACGAAACAAACTCATCGAAGAATTCAATCACTCTCTGGAAGACAAGGTGAAAAAACAGGTGGAAGAAATCCAGAGGACCAGCCGTTTAAAAAGGTACGTCTCTCCACAAATAGCCGAAAGCATCATCTCCAATGGAAGCGATAAATACCTGATTAATGCCAGAAAATTATTGACAATATGTTTTGCCGATCTGAAAGGCTTTACTGAGGCGTCTGAAAGTATGGAGCCGGAAGATACCATAAATCTATTAAACGAATATTTCACTGAAATGACCAAGATTATCTTTATCTATGGAGGCACACTCGACAAATTCATCGGGGACGGCATCCTTGTTTTTTTTGGAGACCCGATTAATTTTGAGGACCATGCCGAACGGGCTGTCAGGATGGCCATAGATATGCGTAATAAAACACAGGAACTCCGAAAACACTGGCTCGATCACGGCTGCAATATCGATATTTGTTTTGGCATAAATACCGGCTATGCCACGGTGGGGAATATCGGCTCAGCGACCCAATTGAGTTATACGGTCATAGGGCACCAGGTCAATATTGCCCATAGATTACAGCTTGAGGCGAAGGCAGGCCAGATTTTGATTACCCCGCGGACATTGAATGAAATAAAAAATATAAAACTGGAAACTGAGGAAATTAAAAACGTAAAACTAAAGGGCGTTAATAAACCCACCGATGTTTATAATGTAATACGGAACACACACGCAACGTAATCGTGAAATGCAAAGCAAAATATGTGTAAGGAAGGAGAAAGGGTGTAGGCAGAGAAAAGAATTAACGGTTACAATATTTTGCTATTAAGTCCATCAAATCTCCCGCTATGTCCTGTTTGGTCTCACACCTCGATTCCACCTCTTTGTGTGAATTGATGAGATAGGCGCGGTGCTTGTCTCTGTCAATTTCGTTCTGATTATTGGCAACGACTAAATCCGCCCCGCTTTCTATCATGGATGCATACGCCCTCCCGACAAGTTCATCTCTCGATAAGCCTACCTCTAATTTAAACCCTATCAAAAAAGCATGAGGCCACAAAGTCCGTATTTGCTTTATAATCTTGGGCGTTTTTCGTAAGGTTATCGTCAACGTATCTTGAATCGAGGCTATTTTGCCCTCACTCTGTTTTTCCGGGGCATAATCCAGCACCGCCATAGCATGGGCAATGGCATCAAATGATTTACCTTTCAGTTTTTCCTGAATCGTCGTCAACAGGTCATCAATTGTTTCTATTTCAATCAGCGTAAGTCGACGGGCATAATCTTTGCCTAACAAAGCAATGTCGGGGGTGCTGCTTCCCGTTCCATAAACAAAAGTTACGAAGGCCTCTCTTTTAAGGGCTTCGATTGCGATAGTAGATCCCAATCTACCCGTGGATTTATTACTCATATACCTTACGGCATCTATATAGCCTCTCGTTGGCCCGGAGGTTATCATGATATTTTTATTTTCTAAATTCCCCATGCCTCTTACGCCTTCTAACAGTTAATTATGATAACAGCCTTACGATGGTTATCAGGCTTGTAGCCTGAACCAAAACCCCCCGATTGCTGCTGTTGGGGGGAGGGCGATTGATTAACCAGCAAAAAGACATCATGTAGGGGCAGGTTTGAAACCTGCCCCTACCTTTAATTTCTCAATGTTCAATCATAATAACAGCCCTATTGAAAAGATACAATGCATATTTTTAATCTATTGCAATAGAGGACAATGACATTGAAATGTATGGCTTTTTCTTGACCCTGAAACAATTTAGCAGTAATATTGCAGGGTCAATACCACACGCATAGGGGGTGGTATTGACTCAGAAAAGGAGTGTATTCATTTACATGAAAGAACCGGAATCCTTATTTTTGCCAGAAAATTCCCTTGGTATTGTTACCGACTTATACCAGATTACCATGGCTGCCGGATATTTTGACCAGCATAAGCAGGACACCGCAACCTTTGAACTGTCCGTTCGTCACCTGCCTAAAAACCGTTCTTATCTTATTGCAGCGGGACTGGAACAAGCATTGCACTATCTTACCCATATCAAGTTTTCAACAGAGGCCATTCAATATTTAAGGCAGTCACCTGTCTTTAACCACGTAAGTCACAAATTCTTTGAATATCTGAAGAATTATCGTTTCAGCGGCACAGTCCACGCCGTGCCAGAAGGAACGATTGTGTTTGCAGAAGAACCCATACTTCGGGTCACAGCGCCTATTATAGAGACGCAGATTGCGGAAACGTACCTTCTTTCTACCATAAACTTCCAGACATTAATCGCAACCAAGTCGTCAAGAGTTGTTTATGCAGCAAAAGGGCGCGAGGTAATTGATTTTGGCACGCGTCGCGCCCATGGACCACAGGGAGGGGTTCTGGCCGCAAGGTCAAGTTTTATAGGCGGCTGCAATGGCACGTCAAATGTGTTCGCAGCTTATAAACTGGGCATTCCCGCCGTCGGAACTATCGCCCATTCATGGGTAATGGCCTTTGAGAATGAACAAGACTCATTCCGCAAATTCCACGAAATATTTCCCGATAACACCATCCTCCTTATCGACACCTACGATACCCTGGCCGGCGCAAGGCATGCAGCTCTGATTGGCAAGAAGCTGAAGTGCGTCCGTATCGATAGCGGGGATTTATTGAATCTGAGCAGGGAAGTGCGAAAAATTCTCGATGCTGGGGGATTACCACATGTCAAGATCGTTGCAAGCGGAGATTTGAATGAGGAGCGTATCGATGATTTGCTCCGGAACGGCGCGCCTATTGATTCCTTCGGCGTAGGCACCGAGATGGTCACCTCCAAAGACGCCCCGGCGCTGGGCGGCATATATAAATTAGTCGAACGGGAACACGATGGGGAAATCGTACCCATGATGAAATTCAGCGAAGACAAACTTACGTATCCGTGCAGGAAACAGGTGTACCGTGCTGCTGATAAAAACGGCAATTTTATGGGTGACGTAATCGGGCTTGAAGGTGAAACGATACCTGGAACTCCCCTTTTGATGCCGGTTATGAAAGAAGGTAAGATCTGTTACGATTTGCCAACGATACATGAAATCCAGGGCGCTGCAACCGACAACCTTACACGCCTCGCTGAACCCTTCAAACTTTTAAAGGATGCCAAAACCTATCCTGTAATTAAAAGCAAGGGACTGGAGGCGAAAAGACAGGAGGTCGAAAAGCTGCTGAGGAATATTAACGTAACATAAAATTTATTTGCCAAACACCACACCACATATTACATTATTCCTATGCAGTCCCCCTTAATAAAGGGGGGATTCAGGGGGTTGTGTTTTTTTTGGGGTTATTCCCTATTTTCATGAGGACAAGGTTACAACCCCCTAGCCCCCTTTGTTAAGGGGGATATGGGGGTTGTTCCCTTTTCGTTCGACTGAGAGCTCACGACGAAGTCTAAGGGGGATTCTCTACGCCATATATCGTATAACCCGCATGAATAAAATGAAATTTCCTATCCAATTAAAACTATAATATGAAAATTGCACTGGCACAGATTAATCCGACCGTTGGTGATTTTCGAAAGAACACCGAAAAAATCTGCTCGTTCATTGACCATGCTAAGAACCAGGGCGCCGATCTTGTCGTCTTCCCGGAATTGGCCGTTACGGGTTACCCTCCAAAGGACTTTCTGGATATCCCCGCATTTATCGACGAAAATCTGAAGTATTTAGATAAAATAGCCCGCTCCGTATCTGGTATTTCAGCTATTGTGGGTTTTGTCGACAGAAACAAACGACCACAGGGCAAGCTCGTCCACAATGCGGCTGCTTTTATTCAAGACCGGAAGATTGTTTCCGTCCATCACAAGTCACTCCTGCCGACGTATGATGTATTTGATGAATGCCGTTACTTTGAACCTGCACATACCATTTCTCCGGTAAAACTCATGGATTATACCTTAGGCGTCTCAATCTGTGAGGATATATGGAACGATGAAGAATTCTGGACGCGTCCTTTATACGAAGTAGACCCCATCGAAAACCTGATTTCTAACGGGGCTAACCTCATTATCAATATCTCTTCATCACCCTTTGCCGTTGGAAAACATGACAAAATAAGACTTCGCATGCTTACCCACGATGCCGTGAAGTATAAAGTTCCATTCATTTATGTGAATCAGGTGGGCGGGAATGACGACCTTGTCTTCGACGGAAACAGCACTGTAATAAACGCACAAGGCATGCTCATAGCGCAGGCGGCTGCGTTTGAAGAGGACTTGATGATAGTCGACCTCGAAAGCACGGCAGTGCAAGCTCAGTTGAAGTTATATACCCCTGTAGAAACCATCCACAAGGCATTACTGGTGGGACTTCAGGATTATGTAACAAAGTGTGGTTTTAAAAAAGTAGTCATCGGCCTCAGCGGAGGCATAGATTCCGCCGTTACCGCCGCACTGGCTGTGCAAGCGCTGGGTAGCGATAACGTCGTAGGCGTGCTCATGCCATCGCAATTTTCTTCACAGGGGAGTATTGATGATGCGGTAAAACTTGCCGGAAACCTCGCTATTGCCCATAAAATTATACCGATTGAAGATGTATTTGAAACATACCAGAACACCCTGAAAGCTGAATTTAAAGGACTTCCGTTCGATAGTACCGAGGAAAACATGCAGGCGCGCATCCGGGGAAATATCCTTATGGCACTCTCCAACAAGTATGGATACCTTGTCCTGACAACGGGAAACAAATCGGAGCTGGCCGTCGGGTATTGCACCCTTTACGGAGACATGAGCGGCGGCCTGGCTTTAATCTCGGACGTTCCAAAAACCATGGTGTATGAATTGGCCCGGTACCTAAATCGGGAAAGAGAAATTATTCCGCAAAATTCCATTGATAAACCCCCTTCTGCGGAATTAAAACCTAATCAATTCGACCAGGACACCCTGCCTCCTTACGATATCCTGGATGGAATACTGAAGGCTTATGTGGAGGATGCAAAGGGTGTTGACGAAATCATCCGAATGGGATATGATGAAAAAACGGTGCGTGAGATTATCAGAAAGGTAAATAGAAACGAATACAAGCGACAGCAGGCTGCGCCGGGTATCAAGGTAACGTCCAAGGCATTTGGCTCAGGCAGACGAATGCCCATTGCCCATAATTTTATGTGTGAATGAATATTTTCAATGCAAATTGTGATAATCAGGCTGATTTTAGCATCAGTTTTTTTCCACATTTGAATAGATAAAAATACACTTATCATGGACAACCCAAACGTTAAACTCTCTATAGGGGTCTTCGATTCCGGTATCGGCGGCATATCCGTCCTTGCCGAGATAATCAAGATACTGCCGTCTGAGGAATTTATTTATTTTGCCGATACACTTCATGCCCCTTACGGGGACAAACCAGAAGGTGTCGTCCGGGCTTTATCCATAAAGGCTGCTGAATTCCTATCATCTATTGGCATTAAATGTCTGGTCGTTGCCTGTAATACGGCTACGGGCGCTGCTATCAACGAGATTCGCAAGATGTGCGTTTTCCCCGTGATTGGGATGGAACCTGCCGTAAAACCTGCCGTGGAGCTGGCTCTCAACGGTAAAATCCTCGTTATGGCAACCCCGCTCACGTTAAAGAGCAAAAAATTCAATGAATTGATACGTCACCACAAACATCGTTCCGAAATTGTTCCGCTTCCTTGTCCGGGACTGGTGGAGATTATCGAAAAGGGACATATCCATGGACAGGAGATCGAAGACTATCTTTCCCGTATATTTTCAACCGTAGACAAAGAGGATGTTTCTTCGGTCGTTCTTGGATGCACCCATTATGTTTTAATAAAAGAAGAAATCAAGAAAGCGGTAGGAAAGGAGATCGTTGTAATTGACGGAAATTATGGAACAGCCAAACAGGTAAGGACGGTCCTTAAAGATGAGCGGCTCCTCAATGTTATATTCAGGGAAAGGAGCGAAATTTCTTTAAAGACAAATATAAGGTTTTTTATCTCAGGAAATGGAAAAGAGGTAACAAGGAGGTGCAGGCAATTATTACAAAATGAAGGAATTATCTGTGAATCGGAATTTTCACATTGTGGGTAAATTTTTATAATAATTTAATTGTATAGGAATAACTTAAAAGGAAAGGAGAAACACCATGTCGTCGATGGATAACTTGAAGAATGCCTTTGCGGGTGAATCGCAGGCCAATAGAAGATATCTCGCCTTTGCAAAAAAGGCAGAAGATGAGGGTCACAAACAGGTTGCAAAGCTCTTCCGCGCAGCGGCGGAGGCGGAGACGGTGCATGCACACGCCCATTTGCGGGTAATGGGCGGCGTGAGAAGCACAAAAGAAAATGTCCAGGAGGCAATTGGAGGAGAAACGTTCGAATTTACCAAGATGTATCCCCAGATGATCGAGGAGGCCAAAAAGGAAGGAAATAAACAGGCGCAGCAGAGCTTCGAATTCGCCAACAAGGTGGAAAAAATCCATGCAGAACTGTATCAAAAGGCATTAAATAATCTCGGCAAGAACGAAACGGTCGATTACTATGTCTGCCAGGTTTGCGGAAACACGGTTGAAAAGGCGGCGCCGGACAAATGCCCCATCTGCGGCGCATCAAAGTCCATGTTTATAAAAATTAGTTAAATCAGATTCTTCGCTGTCACTCAGAATGGTTTTGTTGTCATGCTGAACCCTTCGCATATGTCATCCCTTCGCTCATTGTCATTCTGAACGAAGTGAAGAATCTTGTTTTTGCTCAGACAATGTAGGGGCTGAAAATTTTCAGCCCCTATCCTGTCGTATGGTTTCCGTACTTTTTGGATAGCCACTTGTTACAGAGGAATAAAAATGCCCGTTCCCCAGGAACTTTTCGGGCTAATCGAATGATTCAACCTCTAAGCGGGTTCAAGTTTGCAACTTGAACCCATGGGTTTCATTCACCCGCTGGTTTGAATTCCTGACGTTATTAGCTGACAAACTATGGGGTTCAGGTTGCAAACCTGAACCCGCTGTGGGATTGAACCGGCAAAAGCAGTGTGGAAACAGCCACTATTTTGCATAATTTAATTCCGGCATACAACGTGCCTTTTCTCATATACCTTGCTTTTAGCTGGATATACAGGTCTGTATAATAACTTGCTGAGCAAAAAGACGAATGGGTATTCACCTCAAGAGTTTCATTCAACGCGCAAGAGAGTATGTCGAGTTGCAGACTCGCACGAAGGTCACGTTTCAGCAATGAAGGTCGCTACTTATAGAACAAAGGTTATTGATAAGGAACTGCTTAAGAAAAAATTGCATTCTCTTCCATTGCCTGAGGAATATCTTGATGAAGATAAGTTATGATACAGAAGTTGACGCCCAAGCATTACGTTCCGGGAAATGACAGTGACGACAAAACATCTGGAAGATCATGCATCCAAGAATAACACACCTCAGTAATTCGACAAAACACCTGCGAGGCGAGGCGGTCTTTGCCGTGCTTGGCTTAATAATCTTATCTTTTGCCGCATATCTTAACACGTTAACCAATACGTTTGTTTTTGACGACGTCTACGTTATTTCCGGGAATTATTTCATCCGTGACTGGAAGAATTTCTGGGGGCTTTTCACCAGCGGGTATTTTGCAGCGTCGGGCGAACTCAGTTACCGGCCTGTCGTGACCCTGTCTTATTTCATGGATTACTCGTTGTGGCATCTGAATCCGCTGGGATACCACCTCACCAATGTCATACTTCATACCTTGAATTCCGTCCTCTTATTTTTCCTTGTTCAGCGTATGGTAAGAAATACACCCACCGCCTTCCTGGCATCGCTTTTCTTTGCCTGCCACCCTGTCTTGTCTGAGGCTGTAAATGCCATTAGCTATCGGGAAGACCTCCTGGCTGCTGTTTTTTTTATCACCGCCTTTCTTCTGTATGTCAAGTTGCCAGCTTCCAATAAATTTATGTACAGGAATTTAAGCC
Organism: Planctomycetota bacterium; assembly: GCA_016873155.1. Lineage (GTDB taxonomy): Bacteria > Planctomycetota > Brocadiia > Brocadiales > Brocadiaceae > Wunengus. Next base: position 16,039 of record VGXX01000032.1, read on the forward strand.
CGCTCGGAACCGGGATGCATCACGGAGTTTACTCCTTCGTTTCACTCAGGACAGGCTCTGAGCAAAAACAAGATTCTTCGGCTTCGCCTCAGAATGACAAAAGGCGAAGGGTTCAGCATGACAGTGTTTGTCATTCTGAGCGGAGCGAAGAATCTAATTTTTACCTGTATCCTCTTTCCCTCCTGTCGTATCTCTTCGCCCTCTTTTCAAAGGAAATGGCCATTACCCTGCCTTTACTCATATTTTTCTTCGACTATCTGGCGCTGCATAGGCGCAACCAAATTGACCACCCCTCAATCCCCTCCTTCGCAAGGAGGGGACAAAGGGGAGGTAAAATTAAAAGCCCTCCGCGTCCCTTCGCAATGGGGGACGCAGGGGAGTGGAAAAGAATTTTCTCACAAAATCGTATATTGCGTTTTTATCCGGGTTATATCCTTGTTACTGTCTTTTACCTTCTTGTCCGATTCCGGTGGTTTCATAACCCTGTCGAGTCCGGCGTCTCTTATCCACAGGAAAATCTTTGGTTTAATTTCCTTGCCATGCTCAAGGTGCTGGCGTCTTACCTCAAGCTTCTCTTTTTTCCCGTGAACCTCAATGCCGATTACATTGTTCCCGTTGCTTCATCTCCCTGGAATATGTCCTGTATCCTGTCCCTCCTCCTGATTATCTCTATAGCAGTGATTGGCTACAGGTTGTTTTTTCATTCCAAACTTTTATTTTTTTCTCTCCTGTGGTTCTTCGTTTCCTTACTTCCCGTTTTGAACATTGTGCCTATTGGCAACATCATGGCTGAACGGTATCTCTATATTCCCGTGATTGGATTTTGCATTATGGGCAGTTACTTTATCACGCACATGAGCGCCCTGAGGTTACATCCCTTTCGTAGTTCAGTTTGGGTTCTCACTTTAAGTATCCTTTTTGGTTTCGTATGGCAGACCTCTTCGCGGTCAAGGGACTGGAGGGACGAAATTACCTTATGGTCAAAGACTGTTGCGCGTGAACCGAACAGCTACAAGGCGCACAGCAGTTTGGGAATTTTGTTAATCACGAAAGGACAGGAAGAGGAGGGGATATCCGAGCTGCAAACGTCATTGTCTATGAATCCATCGTATCCTGATGCGCACAACAACATGGGCACGCTGTATGAACAAAAAGGCATGTATGATGATGCGGCGAAAGAATACCGTCGTGCCTTGCGTCTTGATCAAAACCTGTCAGAGGCGCACTATAATCTTGGCAACACGTACTTAAAGACACGCGATTACGATAAGGCGGTCGCCGAATACAAACTTTATATTTCGAACAAGGGCGATCATCCTACAGTACTTTACAATTTGGGCGTTGCCTATATGAAACAGGGGATTCTCGGTGAATCTGCTGCGGCCTTTCAGAAATCATTACAAGGTAATCCGGGGAATGCCGATGTCCATAACAATCTTGGCGTTCTATTTACCAGAAAAGGTCAATTGAGTAATGCCATAAAAGAATTCAGGGAGGCATTGAAATACAATCCTGCCCACCCTGACGCCTTAAACAACCTGGGAGCAGTGTCCGAAAGAGTGGAATCAAAAAATCCCCCTTAAAAAAGGGGGACTTAAACGAAATAATCTGACGGGTTTTCCGCTATTTTTTCCGGTAGATGTTTAAGCCGATCTTTTCTTCGCGATTGGGAATCGTGACGTTTCCTTCCGTTGATGCGACAATGATGTTCTTTCCCGACGAGGAAGGTCCGAATTCTTTAGATAAATCTATCTTAATGGTAAGTATGTTTCCTTCAACGGAAAATTCTACGTTTTTCATGTAAAACCTCACTTTCTATCAATAATATTCAAAGTTCCACCATCGAACACAAATCACGATTTGCCATGAGACTTGTCATTCGGCATGACGATTTCCGAAAGGTCTGCTATCTTTTGAGAATACAATTCGTTGATCGTTTTCATGAGCGACAATCTATTGTTGCGGACGTTTTCATCTTCAACATTCACAAATACCCTGTCAAAAAAGGCGTGGACGGGCTTGGCGAAGCTGTTGCAATACGTACGGGAGGCTTCTTCGTATTTTTTCTCACCGATAAGCTTTCGGACAGCCTCATCATTCTCTTTGTAAACGTCCCACAATGTGCGTTCCTCCGGTTCGGTTAAAATACGTTCATTTACCGAGCCGCTGCTATTCGCCTTTTTACCTATGTTAAACGTCCTTTCGACAACCGTAACTAAATCAGGCCACCATTTCTCCTGAGAAATAAGAGCTATGACCTTTAATCGTTGTGAAAAATTATGGATATCGTCGAATCCTATTCCGGCCTTCAAGGCGGCGTTCACCAGGTCGTAACGATATCCCCTTTCTATGTTAATCTGGAATAATCTGTCTTTAAAGAATTCTTTTATTTTGGGCACTAATTTATCAAGGATTACCGGATGATAACGACTGTCAGCTTTTTGTTCAAACAGGGGAAGCAAATCCAATGCTGTGTATAGTATTTCTCCGATATCTAACGCAAATCCATGTTCTTCTATTATCCGTATAATGCCGTAGGTATGCCGCCGCAGAGAATAAGGGTCTTGTGAGCCGGTAGGGATTAAATCCAGCGCAAAGCAACTGGATATCGTGTCAAACTTGTCGGCTAAGCCCACAATAGCGCCAATCCTTGATGTGGGAATGTTATCTGTAGCAAAGCGGGGCATATAATGCTCTGCAATTGCAATGGCAACGGATTTTTCCTCGCCGTCCCATTCGGCATACCCTCTTCCCATGATTCCCTGTAACGACGGGAATTCTCCTACCATTTGAGTGAGAAGGTCTGCCTTGCACAATTCTGCCGCACGTTTCACCAGTTCAATCTCCTCGTGAGGCAGCATTAATTGGGTTGATATATATTTGGAAAGTTTTATAATCCTGTTTGTCCTGTCATAGTAATTTCCCAGCTTTTCGAGGAAGGCAAGGTTTTTTAAATCTTCCACTCGTTTTATAAGCGGGGTCTTCCTGTCCTCTTTCCAGAAGAATCTGGCGTCAGAGAGCCGCGCCTTCAAGACACGTTCATTTCCCTGAATGGCAGTATCGGCATTGCTCTCATTTCGATTCAGTACTGCTATAAATTTATTTAAAAGCTTTTCCTTTTTTTTCTTAATGGGGAAATATCTCTGATGCTCTTTCATGGATGTCTCTATGACATCCGCGGGAATATCGAGAAATTCTTCGTCAAAACAGCATTCAATGGCATTTGGGTATTCTACCAGATTGGTGACCTCATCCAGCAACTCTTCATCGTCAATAGCTGCGCCATAAGGCGCCATGAGCTGCGTTATCTTTGTCCTCAGTGTCTCACGACGCTCGGTCATATCAACAACAACATCTTCCTGTTTAAGTAATTTTTTGTATAATTCCCAATCGGCCCTTGAGATTTCAATCTTCTTTCCCGATAAAAATGGGTGTCCAAAAATGAATCTGTCCGCCTTAATCCCGTTAATTTCTATAGGAACCGCTTGATCTCCGAATAGCGCAAGCAGGGAACGTATGGGACGGGCAAAAAACAAACCGGCCCCCTTCCATTTCATGGACTTGGGAAATGAGATATTCCTGATGATTGCAGGTAATATGTCCGGTAAAATGTGCAGCGTTTCATGTCCTTCTATTTTTTTAGTTGCAAAACAATATTCCCCTTTAGGAGTCTTTTTTATCTGAAGGTCTTTTATATCGACACCCTGGGATTTGGCAAAACCCAGCCCTGCCTTTGTCGGATTTCCCGCCGTATCAAAGGCAACCGCAGCAGAAGGCCCCTGGATTTCTTCCGTCACGCTCTCTTGCTTTTGAGGTAACCCTTGCACAAACAGGGTCAGTCTTCTCGGTGTGCCGCTGCTATAAATGGAATGCATTTCCAGATGATGTTTTTTTGCCTGCTCGGTAAATAATGTCTTCATCTGATTGAGCGCCGGATCGATATAACTGGCAGGAATTTCCTCGGCGCCGATTTCAAAAAGCAGGTCAGTCATGTTAGAGTCGCACGATATGTTTCTTATTGATACCCTTCAAGGCGTTGCGGGTATCAACGATTAGTTTGGAATGGGATACAATCAGGTTATAATTAAAATTGCTGTGGTCTGTCACAATAACGGAACAATCAATCTTCGATAGCAGTTCCTTCGTCAGGGGCTTCGAGCTGACAGTAAGTGCATGATAATCAATATCTGGAATATATGGGTCGGTATACGATACCTTGGCCCCTTTGAGCCTCAGGATGTTCATAATTTCAAGGGCAGGCGATTCCCGAACGTCGTTGATATCTTTCTTATAAGCAACGCCAAGAATATGGATATTGGAGCCTTTTACGCTTTTTTCCACACTGTTCAGCGCATCCGTGATTTTTTCTACGACAAATTCAGGCATAGCGCTGTTTATCTGGTCCGCAAGCGCAATAAACCGTAATTCAAATCCGTTCTTTTTTGCAACCCAGGAAAGATACAGAGGGTCGATAGGAATACAGTGGCCTCCCAGTCCCGGACCCGGATAAAATGACATAAAGCCAAAAGGCTTGCTCTTTGCGGCATCGATAACTTCCCAGACATCGATGCCAAGCCTTTCGGCCATAATGGCGATCTCATTGACCAATGCAATGTTGACGTTCCGGAAGGTATTCTCCAGGAGTTTTACCATCTCCGCCACTTTCGGAGACGAAACAGGTACAATCGTTTCGATAATCTGGCTGTATAAACAACGCCCCAGTTCTGTGCATTGTTCCGTTACGCCGCCTATTACCTTTGGGATGTTTTTGACAGAATACCGCTTATTTCCCGGATCAATGCGTTCCGGAGAAAAAGCGAGAAAGAAATCTTTCCCTGCTTTCAAACCGCTCTCTTCCAATATCGGTTGCACTAATTCTTCCGTTGTGCCAGGATACGTTGTGCTTTCCAGGATGAAAAGTTGACCTTTATGCAAATATTTCTTGACCTCTTGGCTCACATTGATGATGTACGACATATCGGGGTCTTTCGTCTTCGTTAACGGCGTTGGCACACAAATGCTGATAGCGTCCAAATCTGACAATACGTTGGTATCGTCGGTTATGTTTAAAATACCTTTTTCGACGAACTGTGCAATGTCTTCGTCTCTCACATCGATTACATACGATTTTCCCTTGCCCAGGGACTCGACTCGTTCCTTGCTTTTATCGATACCCGTTACACAGTAGCCGCTTCGAACGAATTCAAGTGCAAGCGGCAGTCCGACATAACCAAGTCCGACCACGCCGATTTTAGCCTTCTTTGTTTTAATTTTTTCCAGTAATTCAATCATTTTATTATTTCAAATATTAAACACTTAGGCAACAGTTTGCAATAAAAAAATGCGGGCTCAGCACTTATACTGCTTGACATTGACCCATTACTTGCGTAAAATCCGTATAAACATCCCAAGTAATAAGTCACTTGTACCCTGTAATTACATGGATAGCAAAAACTGCAGAAAACGAGTCTTTTCCATTTTAAAATCACAAATCATTCTCTATATAAAATGCCACGAACCTATATATCCAGCCTGAAAAGCGGTGAACCTGTGGAAGACGTCTTCCTTGTCCTGAAAAAGGAAGTCAAGGAAACGAGAGAAAAGAAACCGTATCTCAACCTTCAGCTTGCAGACAAATCCGGTTTCATTGAGGCGCGGAAGTGGGATGCAACACGCCAGCAGTGTGAAAGCTTTAATAAGGACGCATTCGTAAAGATAAAAGGGGTCGTTGAAACCTTCAACAATATCCTGCAAATCCGGATTAATGAAATCTGTCCCGTTCCTGATACACAGGTGCAGATGGGCGAATTCATCCCCTGCACGGAAAGAGACGTGCCTGAGATGATGAATGAACTCAGGCAGATTATCAAAACGGTGAAAGACCCGTATCTTTCCAAGCTGCTGAGCGCATTTTTTTCAGATGAGGCTTTTTGCAAGGTATTTTCTACTTCACCCGCTGCAACGCAATACCATCACGCCTTTCTTGGCGGCCTGCTCGAACACATCCTTTCTGTCGCCAGATTGGCGATAAGCTTTTCGAACCTTTATCCTGCAATAAAAAGGGATTTGTTAATTACCGGCGTCATTTTACATGATATCGGGAAAACACGGGAGTTGTCCTGCGACCGCAGTTTCCAGTATACTGATGAGGGTCAACTTACCGGACACCTCATCTCCGGCGTTCTTATGGTTGATGAAAAGGCCGCGAAAATAGACGGGTTTCCGTCCGACCTTCTCAACGTCCTTTTCCATTTAATACTCAGTCATCACGGCGAATACGAGTGGGGTTCACCAGTAAAGCCCGGCACCCCCGAAGCCATTGCCTTACATTATCTGGACAACCTCGATGCAAAGGTACATGCCGCCACGAAGGCAATCAGCGAGCATAAAGACGCAAACAGCTCGTGGACGGATTACGTGAAAATGTTTGAACGCAGGCTGTATAAAAAATAAAAATCGTAAATCTAAAATTACCATGATCGATCATACCTCTATCCTTAAATTTATCCAGAGCAAAAAATACAGCCCCATGACTGCCGCTGAGCTTGCGGAACACTTTGGGGTCAGCGATGCCGAATATCGGTCATTCTGCGACCTTTTGCACGGGCTGGAATTTTCCGGCGAGGTTGTGAAGGTCAAGCAAAAACAATATGCCGATCCCAAAAAGGTACACCTGCTCGTGGGAACCCTCGACTGCAATCCCAGGGGATTCGGTTTCGTTATCCCGGTCAAAGAAGATGGCGGCGAAGACATTTATGTTAATGAAGAAGACATGGGATCTGCCATGCATGGAG
>VGXX01000033.1 GCA_016873155.1 Planctomycetota bacterium
TTTAATGCTTTACGTTTGGGCATTTGCTATCCCCTCCAATTTGGTTGTATGGTTTTAGAAAGGATAACAAATAAACCTACTGTATGCAATATTATTTACAGAACGATATACTAGGTAACATTCACAGCTTTTTTGTGCATCTTCGTTATTGTTTTCTCTTCCATAAAAGAAAGGCTCATAAGGCATACGAGTGATACGAAGATAAAGCCTAACGAATAATTGTTGGTGTAATCCCTTAATGTGCCCAGAATAATCGGGAGGAAGAAACCGCCGAGTCCGCCTGCCGCCCCCACCATACCGCCAACAGTGCCGGTATCCTTTGGGAAATACTCCGCAACAAGTTTAAATATAACACCATTGCCTATACCCAGACAAACACCCATTATATAAAAGACCGTAAGTGATGTCATTAACGATACGTTCAAATTCAGGAATATCAATATGCTGAGTATCGCCAGTGAAATGACAACTAAAATGCGTCTTCCGGGAATACGGGCAAATGTGGTGGCAAATACGAATATGGCGGTGAAACTTCCCGCCTTTACCGGCGTGATCTTATAAAAATCTCTTAAGTATGAAGGCAACCATAACGAAAAGCTCACAAAGAATCCAAAGGTCATGAAATAGAATAGACAAAAGACCCAGATCAAATTGGAAGACTTATATACCTTCAGTTTATCGCTGAAGGTAGGAGGTTTTGCATTGGCCGGCTTTGGCGCATCTTCGGAGAAAAACCAGTAGACAAAGGCCATTATAAGCAAGGGAATTGAGTAAACCATAAATACCTTATGCCATCCTATAGACTCTACAAGGAGGGGCGCTCCGAATGTGGCAACGGCAGAACCGACATTACCCACACCATAAATCCCCAGTGCCAAACCCTGTTTTTCTTTTGGATACCATTGAGAAACCTGTGGAATTCCAATGGCGAAAGATGTGCCTACCAAACCGAAGAAAAATCCGCAGATCAGTAAAAAGCTGTAGCTCTGCGCAAAACCTGCGATGAACATAGGGAAAAAGCCAAATAAGAGCAGGATACTAAAAACCCGCCTGCCGCCAAATTTGTCCGTCAGAACGCCAATGGGTACCCTGGCAATAGAGCCGAGCAATACAGGCGTTGCGAGTAGCAATCCCACGGCAGTGGAAGATAACTTGAACTCTACTTTCAGGTATGCTGCTAAAGGAGAAAAAAGCGCCCAACCGGCAAAGCACGTGGCAAACGCCAGTGTCGCAAGCATCAGCACCCTTGTATTTCCATTGGGTGTTTGTACTGATTCATTCATAAAAACAATCTCCTAAAATCTAAAATTATGCTGTCTTCGATAACTATTTCTATCTTCATGTAGGGGTAATTCATGAATTACCCCTACCAGAAATTGTTCCGTTTAAGTCCCCCTTAATAAAGGGGGATTCAGGGGGTTGTGATTTTTTTGCTATCTAGCAACCCCTGAAATTATTTCGTATTTAGATATTCGTATTTCGAATTTAGTTGCGGCCAAAGGCCGCGCCAGTCCTTTGCGTCTCTGCGTGGACTAAATTCTATAATTCACCAAGACATGCCTCGATGTCATCCATACTAAAAGGTTTTGTAATCACCTTTTTTGCACCTTTTCTAACCGCCTCCCTTGCAATATCCCGGTCTGTATAGGCTGTAATAATCACTATGTGCGCATGAGAAGAAAATCGTGTCTCTTGTATCAGTTCTAACAATTCAATGCCATCCATTCCCGGCATCTTCACATCCAGTAATATAATTGAGTATCTTTGCCTTTTAATCTCCTCCAATGCCTCGAAACCATTTTTCACCGCCTTCGTTTCGTAACCGCTGTCTGTTAATGAATTCAGCAGTACCTTCCTATACCCTTCTTCATCATCAACGATCAATATTTTTTTTGTCATCATCTTCACAAATCCCCATGAAAATTTACTTTTGTGCCAATATTGTTTTGCAATGCCCGTACCTATAAAAATAAAAAACGCTTAGATTGCTCTAAGCGTTTTTCATTTTATGGAGTTAAAAAAAGTAAAAAATTTTTTGTGATTATTTTCGAGAATCTAGCTGCAAACAATTCGTTTCATGTTAAATTTCTAACAATAATCATAAGTATTTAAATTATAACTACATAAAAAATGACTACAAAAACCTAAGAAGTGGAAACAATTTGGTTGCAGTTTATCTAGAGGTTTAATTAAAAACTTTAATCTAAAAAACTAATCCTTTTCTCTGCAATTCTATTGGTAAGTCTTGACGTGTGTGAAAATTCTAGTGATGAGAAAATGTTAATATACTAGCCTTGATCTATTTCTGGCAATATTGCACACATCACTATAGTTAGGTGTCAATAAATAAAAACCTTGCTACAATTAGGTGTTATGAATTTAGAGATTAGATTAAAACTTGGCAAAAAGGTGAGAGAATATCGAAACAAGCGTGGGTATACTCAAGAGAAACTCGCTGGATTAGCCAATATAGATTATAAATATTTACAAAAAATAGAAGGCAAAAATCCACCAGCTATCAAAATTGACACAATAGATAAGCTTGCAAAAGCTCTTAAGATATCCCCCGCTGAATTGATAGAATAATAATCTAACTTTGAGTTAACGTGAACATTCAAGGTTTCAACCAACACAACACTACCGTCACTATTGCCGTGAATATTAGAGATTTTGAAAATTTGATACTATCTGAATTAGAAGGCCTTATTGAAAATATTATCAAGAAGAGATTGTTTCTAAATATTTCAGCAAGATCTAGGGCGGGGGCTGAAATAAGCGATTACTTAGAAGATGAGTTTGTTAAACATACCGCTAAGCATAGGTATTTCTTCGATTCTGAGGCTTCTCCCAAAGGCGCAACTAAAAATCCTTGGGATGTGAAAACAAAGTTCAAATTAAAATCCCATATCGAAGAAATTTGGATTGATTTTAAATCAATGAAAATATCAGGATTAGATAGCAATCCTGATATTGGTACTCCAGATAAAATTATGAATTTTATTAAAGCGGGTAATTTTTACTTAATATATATCTATGTTTATTATCAAGAAAAAGGGAAAGGTTTAGAATTTGTTAAACATGAAGGTAAATACACTAAGCCATATTTTTTAAAAGACATAAGTCCCACTTTTCGAAGAAATCCCAAGAACCAATTGCAGGTAAATTTTTCTGAGCCTCCTCAATATAGAACAAGGGAAGAGTTTGTAAAACTATTAATTCATAAAATCAAAGAGTCACATATAAGGCAGATAAAAATTTCAGAAAAGAAATTAAAAGAAATTGATAGCAAAGAGAGGGAATTACTTGAAATTAACAAAAAAACAGAATCTGATGTCGTCAAAAAGATATAATATTCTCTTCTATAATTTCAATCTCATTTTTGGTAATAGAATAGTAGTCGTATATTAAACAATCAATTTTGCGAAGATACTCCTTTGATAATTCTTTATTAACGTATATTTTCTCTACAAATTCGGATATTGCTCTTTGTATATTAATATCGCCAGGAATTCTAACCAAATATAAATCCGATATTTTTATTTGAGGATGCTTTCCTTTAGAATACCGAATTATATTTTTCTTATGTGCATAAAAAGTAATTAAAGTGGAATTTAATAAGCCACAAAAGAATTTTAAAAAAGTTTTCGACTCTATGGAATTATTTCGAAGAGAAAAAACATATAAGCTATTGTTTGCAGAGCCAGGACATTTGCTATATGTAGCTATAATTTCTTTTGCTGACTGTCGTATAAATACTTTTGGATTTTCATATACTTCTATTTCACCAAAACCAACTCTTTTCTTGTTTTTAATCCCTTTTTTCTCCAACTCCATCTTCAATTCATAATTTATTTTATCCTGCAACTTCTTATCATAATAAAAATATCTATCATATTTCAACTCGCCATATTTTTCTTTTAAACTTTTTGAGCCTTCATAGTACGGATAACTTCTTATATCACTTCGCAAATTATTTGCAGCAAAAATAAATTTATCTTCAAGGCTTAAAAGCATTGCACAAGTTCTTAAATTTTTTTTAGGGTATAATTCTTTTAGGGTTTTGTCATTCTTGTATTCGATCTTTTTTATAATGTTTTCTATTTCAGTAGTATGATTTATTCTAAATTTATATTCATCCGCAGGATTATACCAAGAAGATTGTCTTACATACGTAATGTTTCCGTTTTCTTGATTTCCTATTTTAACCAGATGATCTTTACAAGCATTGCCTTTTTTCAATTTCAAGATTAATTGGCCACTTGCAACATCAAAATCAGAAATATTAGTATCTAATGAGAGTACACTAGTTTTTTCCAAAAGATATTTTCTAGTGTATAGATAAGCTGTTTCAAAAAAAGAGATATCTATAACGAAACCTAATAAAGCATCTTGTTTCATAAATTCTAAGGAGTTTTCAAGAAATAGCATTACCAAGTTTATTTTTCCATTTCTAATAGAAGATGGAAATTGTTTGTAATTATCAAGGTAGTATAATCTTTGTTGTTCATTCTGTTTTTTGTCTCTTCTGCCATATAAGGTAACATAAGGTGGATTACCAACTACGTAATCAATTTTTCCCAATTGGTTTTTTAAAGGATGTGCGGGAGTTTTTTCTTGAAATAACAAATAAGATTGATCAATGATCTTTTTTGTAAAATCATATGTATAACCTTTAAAGGTATTTTCATAGTTTTCTTTAAACAAAAATTCATAAAATCTTTTTATATTTAATTCGGTTCTATTAACCATTTCCGAATTGATATCAATAAAGATAAGGCTATTTCTTATGAATTCATATATAAATTCTTGGTAAGGAAATTTGGTATAAATGTTAGCAAGGAGTTTTAAGATAAAAATACCTTGTCCGCATGATGGTTCAAGTATTTTTTTGTTAAGCAATGAGTCATCAATAGAAATAATGCTTAAAATATTATCTATTGTTTTAAATTTATTTGTAAAAAAGATTCCGGAAGATTGTCTTATCTCTTTTTTTAATTCATTCTCGAAAGTTATTTGAGATGCTATTAGATTGAATAAATATTGCTCTATTTCTAAATAGCTTTTTTTATTATTTAGTAGTTGTGTGCTCATATCCGATTCCAAAATATAGTCCAATTAACTATCTTTTTGCACTTTCAATTGATTTGCTATGAATAATAACTTATTATAGCACATCTTAATTTTGCTTTAATAAATAAAAATTTAGCCTCTATAGCGAATTCACAACTTATTTCTATAATAAAGGTGTTGAAAGTGAAACGTTTGTATACTTCTCTGTTTCTAAGGCTACAAAATATCCTTCGATTTAATGATATATCTTCTCAGCATGCGCTGGAGATATTAACGCTCTATTTCGCTTTCCCTGGCAACGTTTGTTACATTGATGTCAGTCCTTTTCTTACAAATCTCTTCAGCCTTCTTTTCCCGCCAGTCAATCAGGACACATTCCAACCGCCGTATGACTATAATGGGTAAAATAACGCACTGGTATCGGAGGCCTTAAATTTGCCGCGCAGCCGCTCTGCAGATTTCCAGATTTCATTGGCAAGGTTGTTTAGTTTGGTTTTGTTCAGTACCGTTGTTACAGAATAGTGTCTTTCAATTTGTGCACATTGTATGGACTAAATTCAATTAATACCTCTCTCCTTGTCAACCACGCTTCCCCATAATATCGGAAACATATTGAAAATTACAAGTGAGAAGTCCAAGTTATGGTAGAGGCGTTGAATTAATATTTACTGAACGGCATATAATGGATTTGCAGGAAATCTTAAAATCTCCGGGAAAGTATAAAAATGAGAATAAAAACTTTCATTGTATCAATCTTATTCATCATAATTGCAGGTTGTGCGTCCTTACCACCTGTTGATGATAATCAGACAGAACGACAGGTAATTGATATATACGATAATCAGGGAAACGTAAAAGAGCGGATGATTATCAAAGATGATTATATTACGATCTATGACAAGGACTGGAAGACAAAGGGGTATGGAAAGGCGCAAAAATAGCCTGACGTTAAGACCTTCAAAGTTAGCCATAGAAGTCACAGCGTGGCGAAGCCACAACTAAAAAAATACCACACAGATTACGCTGATTAAACAGGCTAAAAATCTTTAATTTATTGCAGACGCTTGTATATTTCTTTTCTATGCCCGATACGGAGAACAACGATATCGTTGCCTTCAATATCAAAAATTACCCGATAATCGCCTATTCTGAATCGGTACGTTCCAATTGACGGATCGCGGAGTTTGTCAGAATATAAAAGTGGGTTTGCTTGCAGTTTCAGGAGTGCTTTCCCTATGCGGTTTTTTGCGGCAGGATCCAGCTTCTTTATATCCCTTTCGGCTCTTGGGGTATAGGTGAGCTTATAATTCATTCGCCAAAAATCTCATTATGCGATTTTGTTTTGCCCGCTTTATACTCTTCTCTTGCCTCACATATGCTTTGCAGGTAATCAGGAGAGGTAATGGCAAGCAAATCCTCAATGAAAGCCTCTCTGTCCTTTTTTTTCATTCTCTTTACTGCTTCTATGATTTCATCTGCTGATATAGGCACTTTTAACTCCGGCATATAAAGACCTCCTATTTAGTCTAATTGTTTTTTAAATTATTATGCGCATTTTATCACAGCGTGGAATTTAAGTCAAAAGGCGTTCTCTGCTGTGAACTGTTACGAGTATGGGACGAGTCACTCTGGAAATAGGGTGTTGATTCCATTGCACTCCCGATCCATGTCTGAGAACAAGTAAGAATTGAAATGAAAGTTAGAACCACCAGCGTAGTTGGTGGTTCTGACTTTGACAAAAATTAAGGGTACTAATGTTACAATTATTTTAGAATAGCACATTTTCGAACATTTTGCTTTAATTGATCGCCCAGCCTGTCTTCTTCCATATCAAGGTCATAATCCATCTGTAATCCCAGCCAGAACTGTGCGGATATTCCAAAATAACAACCGAAACGCAAAGCGGTGTCTGCTGTAATTCTGCGTTTTCCATGCACAATCTCATTTATACGGCGTGGAGGTACACCAATATCAACAGCCAACTTATTCTGACTAATCCCCATTGGCTTTAGAAATTCCTCTAAGAGAATTTCACCCGGATGCACTGGTTTGATTTTTTGTTTGTTCATAATATGTTCCTTTGAACGATTTAATCATATTGCATGAATATGGTATAACGCCTGACGTTAAATGTCAAGAATAACCTTTCCTGTCAGCACATACGCAATATCGTATAGGTGTTAAAAAACATCTCTCGATTTAATATTGTATCTTTTCCGCATGCACTGGAGGTATTAACGCTCTATTTCGCTCTTCCTGTCAGCGTCTTGGGAACGAGTCAAAGGCTTTGTTGGTGCTTCAAACCAGTGGGGCTATCCAGTATTTGTCTCTGCGGTCTTTTTCCACCGCAATTCAAAAAAGCGGGAAGTATTACTCAAGTAAGAGAATTATTACAAGCCAATTTTTGGCTTTTTTCATCTTTATATACGTGGGAAATGTATTATAATAAAAATGTACAAAATGGAAATTCAATCAATTACCAATATGTCGTTGTCTGAATTAGAGGCGCTCTGTACCTCCGTAGGAGAACCTGCCTACAGGGCGAAACAAATACTTTCCTGGGTTTATAACAAAGGAGCAACAACATTTGACGAGATGTCTGATCTGCCCAGGAATTTTCGGAAGCGGTTCGAGGAAAAGCGCCGGGTCTTTCAGACCAAAGTCGATTCCATTGATCAAACTCCGGATGGTACTGAAAAATTTCTCATTCATCTGTCTGATGAGAACGTGATCGAGTGTGTCCTGTTGAGAGAAGGCAGGAAGATTACTGCATGCGTATCCACACAGGTAGGCTGTGCAATGGCCTGTCGGTTTTGTGCAAGTGGTCTACTGGGTCTGGAAAGAAACCTTACTGCAGGAGAAATTGTAGAACAAGCCCTTCACGTTAAAAATCATCTTCCATCCGACGAACGCCTCACGAATATTGTCTTTATGGGTATTGGCGAGCCGCTCAAGAATTACGATAACGTTGTTAAGGCTGTCAGGATTTTGAATGCTGAATGGGGAATGGGGATTGGGGCGCGACACATCACCATCTCAACGGTCGGTATTATAGACGGTATGCGCCGGTTAGCGCAGGAAGGAATTCAGGTAAATCTTGCGATCTCCCTCCATGCGCCTGATGATGTTACCCGGTCAAAGATAATACCATCAAACAAAAAAACAGGCATTCATAACATCATTGCCACAGCCAGGGAATATTTTAAAACCACCCGAAGGGATATTAGTTTTGAATATATCTTGATTGAGGGTGTGAATGCATCCAAACAGGACGCTGAGTCCCTGGCAAGGCTGCTCAAAGGTGTTCAATGTAATGTCAATCTGCTTCCTGTAAATCCTGTTGAAGAATTTCACTTAAAACCTCCTTCGCAGGAAACTATCGAAATGTTTTGTAAGACATTGGAAAAACACGGCCTTGTTGTTACCCTCAGAAAGAAAAAGGGTGACAATATCAATGCCGCATGCGGTCAACTCAGACTGCAACGGCATAAATTTTTGTGGAAAAAAGAAAAATTATTTGTTAAATAAATGTTTTCTTTTCAGGAAGAAAACATATGTGTAGTTTGAGTAAGCCGGTTAAATATCCGTAGATTTGCAAGAGATTCCGGAATAGTCGTTTTTGTTCGAGGAGAATTCCCATCGCAAGCCGTATAAAACTTGAAATCATAGATACCTTAAAAGAAACGGTCACAAAGGTGATTCAGCATGCCGGTTCTTTGAAGAATTGTAAGTATGCCGACATCAGGCTCGGTATACATGAGACAAAACATGCCAATGCCGAAGACGGTAAGGCAAAGGGACTGGGCGAAGACGCCTCAATTTCTTTCGGAATCAGGGTGTTAGCCGGAGAAATGAGCGCTTGGGGATATTACGGTCAATCACTCGGGAAAGGTGAGTCTAATCCTAAAAGTATCCGTAAAATACTTACTCTCGGAATAAACAAGGCTTACGCACGGGCTGTTGCCAACGCAAGCAAAAAGGCAGAGTTTAAATCTCTTGCGCCTTCACTCACGGCGGTAAATCTCGCCGGGATCGTTTCCTGCAACGATACCATTAATGCCGTTTTTGATGAGGATCCAAGGAACGTGTCTCTAAAAGAAATGCTTACTTTCTGTACAAAAATTTCCGGGGATGTGCGGGGAGTAAGTAAAGACGTGCAATATGCGTGTGTCAATGTGCAAACAGGTATAAACAGAGAGTTGTTTTGCAGTACCGAAGGCTCCTGCATTGACCAATCATACGCACTTACACAGGGAATGGTGTCTGTGGTAGCTCAAAAACCCGGGGGTATCCCTGAGGTCTGTTATGATTATGCGGGAGACCTCCGTGGGTGGGAGGTTTTAAAAGGTAACAATGTCTATAAGCAATCACTCGGTGATTTTGCGGCATTACGAACTCGTGAAACAGTGGAACTTACTGAGGCAGAATTTCTGCCCGCAACGACTGAGCCTGTCGTTGTCGTGACAAATCCGCATTTTAATGCGCTCCTGGTCCATGAAATTGTTGGGCATCCGACTGAGGCAGACAGGGCGCTAAAATTAGAAACAGCCTACGCCGGACGGTCATGGTTATTCAGGGATTTTCAGGACAATGAACTGGGGAAACAGATAGCATCACCCCTTTTGACGGCGTATTCAGACCCGTCCATACAGGGATACGGCCACTACAAGTATGATATGGAAGGCACTCCCGGCAAACGGGTAAACCTCATCGAGAATGGAATTCTCAGGGGGTTTATGAATGGACGTGAGTACGCAGCGATCCTAGGTCATCCACCAAATGGCTCTATGCGGGCAATCGAACCGCATTATGTCCCCATCGTAAGAATGACCAATACCGTTTTTGCAAATGGAGATAAAAATCCCGCGGAGATAATTTCCGAAGTCGAAGATGGATATTATATCGTTAACCATCGGATTCCTTCCATCAGTGAATCCAGGGAAAATTTTCGTATTTCGGCTCAAAAAGTGTTTAAGATAGAAAGTGGCAAGATTACAAAATTATTCCGAGGGGGTGGCATTACGGCAGATTCAAAAGATTTTTTAATGAACGTAGACGCCGTAGGAAATGACTTTGAGGTCTTTCCTATACCCAATTGCGGGAAGGGACAGCCTATGCAGGTCATGCGTGTCGGGAATGGCGGACCTACGTTACGTTCCAGGGCAAGATTAACAGGACATCAATAATTATGATAGATTTAGAAGCGCTTAGAAACTGTGTTCGCAACGGAATAGATTTCGTAAAAAAACAGAAGGATGTCATCGATGCCGAAATCTTTGCATCATGGAACGAACACATAACGGTACGACTCAATTATACCTCAGATATCCCTTGTAATGGCGTCCACGAACCCAAATCAACACAGTTCAGCGGACTTGGTTTGTTTGTTGTTTTTAAGGCAGGAAAAGGGATAAAAGTAGGGTTCGGCAGTGTTCCCGATAATGTTACCGCAAAAGGTGTGGTGGAGGCATTTCAGAAGGCAAGGAAGAATAAGGTATACGATCCAGACTTCAAGTCTCTTCCTGTACCTGCGGGAAAACCGGTATTGGGAAATTACCATGACCCTGCGGTAATGGATATCGGTGATGAGACAATCGTTGATTTAGGCTGGCGAGGACTAAAAGGGGCGCTGACGGAATATAATCAGAATCATTTTAACAAATCAATTATTATTGGAGGGGATATTGCCGTTATTAAAGAACGCATGGCTATTGTCAGCACAAAGGGTATAGACGAGTTTGACGAATCTACTATTCTTACAACCAGCATAACCTCTATGATTGAGAAGGAAAGTGTCAAAGGCACCGGTTGGAACACTAGCACTCATTTAGCCGGTTTTGATCCTGAAGAGGCGGGATGCGCGTCGGCTAAAAGCGCCATAAAGACCATCGGCGGAGAAAGGATATCTTCCGGGACGTATAACGTTGTATTTGGAAGGCAACCCGTAACAGACCTGTTTACAAACATAGTGATTCCTGCCGTAAGTCTTTCGTCTGTGAACTCGTCAGATACCCCCTTTCTGTGGAAATTGGGGAAAAAGATTGCATCGGAATCGTTAAACGTTTACGACGATGGCGCGATAAAAGGCGCTGTTGGCAGTAAGAAAATTTCTTGTGAGGGAATTCCTACGGGCAGAACAGACCTTATTCATAATGGATTTCTTGTGGGGTTTCTTGCGAATAATTATCTTTCCAGAAAATTTGAGAATGTCTTTGTTTCGTTCCCGCCACGAAATGGATTTCGCTATCACAACGGGGGCAGAAATCATAATATACAACCAAGAATATGTCCGACGAATATTGTTATAGAAGGCAAAGACGAAGTGCCCAGCCAGTCGTTACTATCTAAAATAAATAATGGGATTTATATCGGCAGGATTTGGTATACGTATCCTATAAACGGGCTTGCGGCTGGTGATTTTACAAGCACCATTATTGCTGATTCCTTTTTAGTGAAGGGAGGTAAAATTGATAAACCTCTAAAACCAAATACGGTAAGGATAAATAATAATATAACGGACGTACTAAATAACATTATTGCTGTATCGAAAGATAAAAAACAGACGATTGTCTGGGGAGGAAAAGAAGTTGTGCTTGCTCCGGAAATTGCCGTTCAAGGTGTTAAACTGGATAGTATAGCAGGTTTTATATCTTAAAAAAGTTGTTGAGTTTCGCAAGAAAGTTTTTTAAAATTTTAGGTATTATTGAGAAGACGGGTGAATGTTTTAAGTCACATAACTTTTAGTAAATTTTAGAAAAGGAGATGAATTATGCAGGCAAAAGTAGATACTGATGTATGTACAGGCTGTGAACTTTGTGCACAAACTTGTCCGGAAATTTTTTCCATGAGTGGCGACGTGGCAGTAGCTAAAGATGGTGATGTGCCAGGGGAATTTGAGGATACCTGTAGGCAAGCGGCTGAAGAGTGTCCGGTAGAGGCAATTATAATAACGGACTGAAATAGACTGTCATAATTAAAAAGACCCTAAATATATTGCACGATTAATATTTAGGGTCTTTTTATTTCTCTCTTAAACATCAAGTAGCGGCTTTCTGCCAATCCTTCTTCTTCTTTTCAGGATAGCGCGTCCACCCTTTGTACTCATCCTCTTTCGAAAACCGCACATCCTTTTATGTTTTATAGAACTCTTTCTAATGTTAACCTTCATGCTATCTCCTCAATTTTAAGAAATATATTGTATGATTACCAACTGCTTAACTGTTGCTTTTAGAATCGCATACTTATTAATATGTGGCGCTAGGATAACACATTTATTGATGTATTGTCAAGCTTTTTAAAAAGCGATCAAATCGTGTTTTCGTGTGCTATTATCTTAAATTTGGAATTCTAAAACTGTTAAAATCGTATTGACATTAATCTTTTGAATTGATAATATGTCCCAAAATAATCATAAATATTATGTCTAGAAATTAGTTAAGACTTAAAAAATGTCTTTCCTGATTTTTTAGGCGCAATCAAAGAGGAGGTGATGTTTTTCATAGTAATTAAGCCAGTAAAGAAATTCTTCCCGGAAATTACCACTTACATATCTACGTTAGAAAAGGAGAATTGTAATGCAAACAACGACAAAAAGGGATCTATGCGAGAAGATAGCAAGAAGGACAGATAATACACATATGATCGTGAAAAAAACGATACAAATGTTTTTAGATGAGATTATCGGTGAACTTGCACAAGGTAATCGTATTGAATTGCGTGATTTTGGAGTCTTTGAGATACGCCAGCGTGCTGCCAGAAAGGCTAGAAATCCGCGAACCGGTGAAGTGGCTTTTGTTCCTGCTAAAAATGTGGTAGTATTTAAAGTTGGTAAATTAATGAGAGAAAAGGTTGGCAATCCAACCCAAACCCAACAACCTCCTCAGGGTACCTAATTATTGACCAATCTGTATGTCCAATCAAAAACAGAATATTGAAAAAGGAATTATAAAATCCATACAAGGCAATCGTGTAACTGTAGAAATAGTAAAGCCGGATACAAAGGAATGCAAAAGCTGTGGTACGTGTGCGGGGATAGAAAACAAATCAAATTTTTTAGAAGTAAATGCGATTCCCGGCTTGGTTGTGGGTCAGCAGGTGATGTTACAAATAGTCGAACGATCCCCATATAAAAGCGTAATACTCCTCTTCGTTTTACCCATTATTAACATGCTCATAGGCAGTTTAATAGGACAAAAGATTCACTTTCTATATCCAAACTCACAAGATATAAGGATGTTGTTCTGCGGTTTTATTTTCTTTGCATTATCTATCTTTGCTGTCAGCATCTATGACAAAAAAATAAGAAGCAAAAAACGATCACATCAGAAAATCATATCAATAGACATTTTAAATAACTATAATCTAATTACACGATAAGCCGGCATATCTTTGCAAAAAAGTTTTTTACCTACTTTCATTTCGTCTGAAGTTTTTTGTCAAAAATCCTTATGAAAAGCAGATTAGATATAGAATTTGGGAATCTTGCCGTTTCCGAAGGATTTGCCACACCAGAGCAAGTTCAAATCAGCCAACGCATCGTTGACGCCTTTGAGGAAGAAGACCCAAGAAAGTGCCTTGATGTTATCTTGCTTGATCGCGGGTATATTACACATGAACAATGGGTTTATCTATTAAAAAAACAGGGTATTACCGTTATCTCATGTCCGCATTGCAATAAAAGGTTTAAAGAAGTTGACACGGATATCGGGGAAGTTGTCACGTGTAAACACTGTGAGACAACGTTCGAATATAAGGTGGCATCCGATCTGCACGCACACCAAGCATCCTCAATATGCGACAACACGTTGTCGTCTTTACAACAACCAATATACGATCATTATATTGGTAAATTATTGGGTGGAAAATACAAAATTATAGAAAAAATTGCGACAGGTGGCTGGAGTACTATATACAAAGCGAAAAGGACGTTACTTGATATTGATGATATTGTTGCAGTAAAAATCCTGCATTTGAATTTAAGCGATAACCCTCAAGACATTAAGAGATTTTATAATGAGGCAGCTATCATACGGGAATTACGCCATCCGAATGCAATTCATCTATATGATTTTGATCGTGACTCAAATGGTACGATTTACATGGCCATGGAGTTTATCTACGGTAAGAATCTAAAAGAAACCATAAAAGATACAGGGCCGTTCGATGTTGCCAGAATGTTAAATATCATTTACCAGGTTTGTGACGTAATATCCACGGCACACAAACACCCAAAGAAGATCATACATCGGGATATTACCCCTCAAAATATTATGCTAACCAGGGTTGGAGAAACAAACGACTTTGTCAAAGTCCTGGATTTTGGAATAGTAAAATTGCGAACGCATGATAATGTCTCTCTGACCGGAAGTATCGTGGGAACGCCTCCATACATGGCGCCTGAGCAATGGAGAGGTGAGTGTGATGAAAGAACGGATATATATTCTTTAGGTATAATTATGTATGAGATGTTAACAGGGGAGTCTCCGTTTAAGGGCGACCAAGTTACTTTAATGAATAAACACCTGAACGAAAGACCTCAGCCTTTCAGGAAGAGAAACAGGAATTCGGAGATTTCAAAAAAAATTGAAAATATCATATTCAAATGTCTGGAAAAAAACAAGAATAAGAGACCTCACTCGATTGACGAACTTAAATTGTTATTGCAAGAGGCAGAAGTCTCTGCTGCAAAAAAAATTACGACCTATGCCAAAGCAGGCGTGCTTGCTGCGATTCTGGCGATTTTAACAATTTCGTTAACGTTATACGTTTTCTTTTTATCCAATAAACACGAAGAAAAACTTACTGACACGAGCGGCATCGTTCGTAATCATACAGTGGACAAAAAAACGCACACATCTCAAAAGAATACAAATGGCTCGGGAAATGTCATTTCAAAGGGTGAAATCCCTCAACTGCCAGTGGTCGCTGTGAAGTCCGAAAGTAACCGTTCGACAGAAATTACGAATGATTCTGATAGAACATTGAATAAGCAAGAACCGCAATCACAAACCATAAAACATGATTCCTATAAGAATTCTTTGGATAATAATACTGAAAACAAAACAACCATAGACAATAAATATCTAAATAAAGCAGTTGACAATGCCCAAAAATATGACATTAGTAAGAACGTAAAAGTTTCCAGGCCTGAACCAGACCCAAAGGAATTACTAAAGAGCGAGATACAAACCTGGTTGCAGACATACAAAAACGCCTGGGAAAAAGGCGATATTGAGACACTAAAGGAGCTTGGACATATATCCTCAGAGGAAGAAGAAGACAAGCTTCGCAATCATTATATGTACGTTTATGATATAAAGGTTTCTATTCAAAATGAGGTAATTGAGATACATGACGACAATAAAGAAACTACCGTTAGTTTTGACAGAACAGATGAGTGGACAGACGAGCGTGGCAACCGGCATAAAGAAAGGCTGCCTAGAATAATCAAAACCCTTCATAAAGAAAATAATATATGGAAAATAGTAAAATAAGTCAAAATATCCTATCCGAGGTTCATATCAGAAAACATATTACTCCTGTGATAATATTTATATTTATCCTCGTATTCTGCGAAACAGCATTTTCGGATACCATCAGCGTTACACCAAATTCACTTTTTATAGATGTTCAGAGCAGTGGCACTGCGACTGTAAAGATTCTCAATGATCAGAAAAATCCATTAAGCAACGTACCGGTTACTGCAAGGAGCAATAAAGAATCTGTTGCTGTTGTTTCACCGATCGGAGGGCTGACAAACTCAAATGGACAAATTTCTTTTACAATAGCAGGAATCTCTAATGGAACTGCGACAATAACTTTTAACTCAAATACATTGTCAAAATCTTTGCCCGTTAGTGTTGTTTCAAACATTGCGCCCTGTGCAATAGCCGACAGCAGCGGAGGTGGTAACGATGAATTTGGCCCGGAAATGATGAATGACGGCATAGAGAAAAACGATTGTTCCTACCATTGGATAAGAACCCGGCTGGTCAAAGAAGTTGGCCAAAAGAAAATCGGGTGGATTCGTCTCGATTGGGATGAAGATGTTACTGTCGCCAGAATGACCATCCAGACGACAGATTGTAATGGAAGTTGTGGTGAGGATCCAGACGACGCTCTTTATATTGATTCTGGCAGAAATGTCGGCAATGGAATAGTCCAATATCTGGATGAAGATGAAATTACATGGATTACCGACGGTGAATTTATCGAAGAAATAGGAGATGTAGAATATGAATTTGCAAAACCCGTAACCACGAAAGCCATTCGCATTAAGAAAATTTCACCTTCCGCACAATGCAATGGGCAGCAATCCAACCCTGTTGTTTTTGAATGGAAAGTCTACGGAACCCCCTCCTGTAATTAGCAATTCCCAATTCTTCCCTATTCAGCGTATCTAATTTTTAAAAACTTTATTGACTTTTCCTCAGGTAATAACTAAGTATTATAGATATAATTACCCGGTGTAAGGGAATGATCCCGAATTCTGAACGGGGATATTCGCAGTCACCCATAATTATGATGACCATAACAGGACGGTGAGAATGTTATGTCACATTAATATGACAGAGTAGCCAATAATGATGCATTTACAGGCATTCGTTTCTAATTCATATCTGGATTTGTCTATTTAATGATAATAAGATACGCATTAAACTCATGCTTTGTTTTATTAGCTATTGCCTTTTTGATAACAAATAGTTTGGCCGGCAATCTATCCGACTTGATAACTTCATTATATGGCGGAAATGGCGTTCCTGTAACAAAAGTGTTCGAAGTGGAAAGACCTACAGGAGGCACGGATGTAGTCACAACCGTTCAAGTGCCGTTGGATTCATTTCTTGAAATTCAGAATCTGAATTCAGAGTTAAATAGCGAAAAGGGGGCATTTCCGGTCAGCTCAACAGGAGGCGGATTTACCTTTCAGTACGACAGTGAATTAGAGGTATTTACAAGGACTACCGACAGCCTGGGCCCGATTTTTGCCGAAAGGGCGACGACCTTAGGAGAAAAGAAAATAAACTTTGGCTTCTCTTATACCTATATTGATTATTCTAAACTGCAGGGAAAAGATTTGCATAGTTTAAAGTCGATTGTATTACTTGATCAAAAACAAAAAGATAAAAATTTGCTTCAATTGGATTTCGATGTGGACGTCAAGAGTAATTTGTTTTCTTTTTATGGTACTTATGGAATAACGGATCGTTGGGACATTTCCGTGTTAGTTCCTGTATTACAGGTTCAGTTCGATGTTGACAGCACAGCCAGGATATTAAACCGGACAAGAGAAAAAGGGCAGGGCGGCAAAATCCTGGGTTACAGTTTTGATTCCGGAGAAACGATTGGCGACTCTGTTTCCGGAGCTTCTACAGGCATTGGAGACATCTTTCTGAGAAGTAAGTACAATCTGTTCACGTCGGAATGGATAGATTTTACTCCTGCACTTGATGTGAAGCTGCAAACAGGAAACGAGGATGAACTTTTAGGAACAGGGAGGACCAGTATAAAACCATTTCTTATATTTTCAAAAAGTATTACCCGTTTCACGCCACATTTTAATTTGGGGTACGAGTTTAATAGTGGAAGTGAAGGACAAGACAGGATTGTGTATACGACAGGCGCCGACTATGGATTTGGCAAAGGAAACAACCATTTCTCTGTTTCATCGGATTTTATTGGCAGGCATAAAGTAGAAAACGCAGATGTTGGCAACAATATAATTGATTTCTCTACAGGGTTCAAGTGGAGTCCGCGGTCGGGAACGCTTGTGTTTGTCAATGTGCAAGTGCCACTCAATGAGGACGGCTTACGGGCTGACTGGATTCCAACGGCAGGGTATGAGTTAAATTTTTAAGAGATATTTACTCACTACAAGCCATGAGTTGGTTGAGTTTCGATAAGGCTTTTTTCTCAATCTTTCTAACCCACTCGCGGCTAATATTGAGTTTTTCGCTTACCTCTTGCAGCGTCATCGGTTCTATACCATCCAATCCATACCGCATTTTTAGCACGTGTGCTTCTCGTTGATCGATTATGTCCATTAATCTTCTTAACTCTTTCTTATCGTAAGATTCCATTAATTCCTCTTCCGGCATTTTTACACGATCATCTGGTATGGATTCGCTGAATTCTATGGAAGCCTCTTTCTGTAAGTTCGTATCATTTAAAGTATAGGTGTTTTTTACAGCCCTTTCTATCCATCGGGCCTGTTTTTCATCGACGTTCAACTCTTCCGCAATTTCATTTCGATCCGGCAGTCTCTGTAAGGTATTCGTCAATCTCGAAGATGTTTTTTTCCATTTAGAAACTTTTTCTGCCATATAGACTGGAATATGCACGGTCTTTGAATTATTAGTCAATGCACGGATAATAGTCCACTTAATCCACCATGATGCATACTTACTGAATCGTTGACCAATCGTGCAGTCAAACTTTTCAACGGCACGCATAAGTCCAATATTTCCTTCACTGATCAAATCAAGTAACGAAGTGCCATAGTAAAAAAAACGGCTGGCAATCTTTATTACCAAAGGAAGATGCGCTATCACAATAGATTTTTTTGCCTCTGAATCACCCTGCGAAACTTTTTTGAATAATCTTTTTTCTTCTTCTACGGTGAGAGGAGAAATTTTTTTTAAGTCTTTGATGTAAACTTGAAAAGCAAATTCCATCTGTTTCCTCCAATATCTTTCCTGGTTTGCTTAGAAAGATCAGGGAGAACGAATTAACCCCTGACCTTTCTTAAGCATGTAGATCCCTAAAGAATAGAGAAAAAAGAGACCTACAAAAGTTTATGAACAAACAAGATATTCTAATTTGTCGCATAAGGGAAAGGAGCAGATGTCGTGCCGCGAGTTCTACAAAATAATTAGATATCTATGAAAGTTGCAAGAGTTAATACTGCTGAGAGTTGGAATCTGATGAAAAGATTTGATGCAGTAAGAATACGCTATGAGGATTGTATAACAAATAGTGACATTTTAAGGGAGATTACGTGGTTAAATTTTGTCAAATACCTGTGAAATGGGCACGGACACGACTGTTACATATCGTAACACGCAGTTATGTAACGATTACACACAAAAACTAAAATTTTTTCATTGCCTTCAACATTTCAAGCACCTTTTCCGGCAAACCCTCTCTGTTTCCATAATTTACCGTTACTAAATCGATATCTCCTCGATTTTTTATTTCCTCAGTAAAAGCGTCACCATTCTCCTTTATCACACAAAGAAGAGGTTTTTCACCATCAAGAATATTCCGTACCAGTTCCCTGAATTTTGTAGAAAAGAGTTCCATTTTCCCAATTTCATCAATAACAATTATCGATTTGTCTCTCATGGCGTTTTCTAAGGCTGGGATGGCAGCCTTCTCGAAGGAATCCAGATCGACCCGATATTTGCCGACTTTATAATTGCTGTTGCAATCTACATGGGCCATAATGCCTTCCTCTCCATCGAGGGTAACAATTCTGAAACCCATGCGCCTGTCCATGACGCGGATTTCTTCTGTAAAAAAACCTCCTGCAGACGTTCCCAGCAAGGGGATGATCTTTTTGATTACAGAGGTCTTGCCTACCCCGGGTTTACCTGTTAATAAGATATGTTTTTTCATGTTATGTCCATGTAGGGGTTGAAGATTTTCAACCCCTACTCGCTAAGCGCTT
This sequence comes from Planctomycetota bacterium, assembly GCA_016873155.1. Taxonomy (GTDB): domain Bacteria; phylum Planctomycetota; class Brocadiia; order Brocadiales; family Brocadiaceae; genus Wunengus. The sequence continues at coordinate 19,739 of VGXX01000033.1, forward strand.
TGACAAGGGTTTCTCCAAACTTTTGAGCGGCAGCAGGACCGCTGGCGGTAATGATATTTCCATCCCTTTCTACATCTGCACCGGTGTATTTTGCACCGGCAGATTTTATGTCGTTCACTGTGGATGAATAGGTGGTGGCCTTTTTATTTGCCAGCAACCCTGCCTTTGCAATGGTTACCGGGGCAATACAAATAGCGCCAACCAACTTTTTGGCATTGTTTGCGGCATTCGCAATCTTATGGGCGGTTGGGTTATCCCAGTATTCGCTTGCTCCGGAACCTCCAACAAATATAACTGCATCATAATCTGCCACGTTAATATTGGTGAATAGCATGTTTGGTTTTACCTTAGCGCCCAACATGCCGGTAGATTCTTTTAACGAGGAAGAAGCTACCGTTACTATCACTCCATTTTTCTCTAAAACTTCCTTCGGTTTCAGTAATTCCTCATCTCTGAAATTACTTTGAGCAATTATCATCACGGCTTTTTTACCTTTAACTGACTGCATAGCGCTTTCCCCCATTACATTGGAAACGAACATGCCCGATAAAATAAAAGATGCAAAAATCAAGGCGGGCATTAGAAATTTATTTCTCATTTTATATCCCTCATGAACAAGTTCAAAATTCTTTACCGTGTTTTATTTTTTCAGACTCCTTCCAAGTTCCTTTTCCACAGCCTGCACCTTATGTTCGATCGTCTTTTTTATATTCTTATCCTTTCTCTCATCAATTTTTACTGTAGTGTAAACCCTCTGCGCTGTTTCTAGCATCTTATTGTGACATTTTTTAATCAGGTCGAAAATTCGGTCACTATCCCCCTCGACCACTGTGCCCATAGCATTGAGCTTATAATCCAATCCGCTCTCGTCAATGATTTTGACAACCCTGGCGACATGACCGGCCAGATCAATCCCCTCTCCAATAGGAATCACACTAATTTCAGCAATCATTCTACACCTCCTTTAAGATTTGATATTATTGCTGAATTTTAACACATTGGCAGGACAGTTTCAAATAGTATCAATATCGGTAGGTGGATGTGCTTGCACTTAATCCACCAGTCATGTAGTTATGAAGGACGGGTCAAGCGCCGGCGAACCCATCACATGAGGCTAGCCGGATTCCGCCATTTGTAATTATTTCTAACACCGGAAGAAAAGAGTTTCCGGGAAATGTATTATGTAAGTACCTATATTCATGCGTCTTGCCTGTCATAAAGGGAAGTGGCATTATAGTTGCCAGAATTTTTCCCATTAATTGCGCAGAAGTTTACACGGCAAATCTCTTTGACTTTTCAAAAAATAATTCTATAATGAACCAAGTATGTTACACTATTTACCCATACTGATTTTGTTTATTATCGCTGCTGGCTTCGCAGTTACCAATATAGGGATTTCTGCAATTTTGGGCAGGCGGAAGTCTACGACAGAAAAGCTCATGCCTTATGAGTGCGGTATCGATCCTGTAGGTACGGCCAGAGAACGTTTCTCCGTAAAGTTTTACCTTATTGCAATGCTTTTTGTTATCTTCGATATCGAAGTTGTGTTCCTCTATCCGTGGGCGGTGGCTTTTAAATCTTTAAAACTGTTCGGGTTCATAGAAATGCTGGTTTTTATCGGCATCTTGCTCGTCTGCTACCTCTACATATGGAAAAGAGGGGGGTTGGAATGGGACTAGAAAGTCATCTGGGTGATAATATCCTGACCACTACTCTGGATACTATGGTAAACTGGGCGCGCAAATCGTCTCTCTGGCCTATGCCATTTGGACTGGCCTGCTGTGCTATAGAGATGATGGCAGCGGTTGCTCCCCGGTATGATCTTGCACGATTTGGCGCGGAAGTCTTTAGATTCTCACCAAGGCAGTCAGACCTGATGATTGTCGCCGGTACGCTTACGTATAAGATGGCATCCGTGGCGAGAAGGATCTACGATCAGATGCCGGAACCCAAGTGGGTTATTGCAATGGGCGCCTGTGCCATTTCCGGGGGTGTGTTTAATACCTACAGCGTCGTTCAGGGCTTGGACCAGGTTATGCCCGTGGATGTGTACCTGCCTGGATGCCCGCCCAGACCAGAGGCATTGATACATGCCATTATGGAAATACAAAAAAAGATTGAGAAAGAATCTGTATTGAATAAAATAACTGCGAATGCTGGAGATAAGCCAGGGATATAGGGGACTATTCTAAAAGTTCCCAATACGGATTTCAATATATAACCTGTAGGGGCAGGTTTCAAACCTGCCCCTGCATATATTTCGTCGCCGGCCGGAAGGTCTATGGTGGTACAACGTGGATAATGAAACGATAGCTTCGTTAATAAAAAATAATTTCCCAGAGGCAATTACAGGTTCTGAGATATTCAGAAATGAGTTAACCCTTATCGTAAAAAAGGAATTTATTACAGAGATTGCCGGGTTTCTGAAAGAAAATAAGGAACTCGATTTTAATTTTTTATCTGATCTGTGCGGTGTTGACCGGGTTGAAACGGACGGCGTTTTCGAGGTGGTTTACCATCTCTATTCTATATATAAAAATCATCGTGTGCGTCTCAAGTCACCAATTACATCAAATGATCCCTGCATATCAACCGTTACGGGGGTCTGGAATACGGCCAACTGGCATGAAAGAGAGGCCTATGATATGTACGGAATCAAGTTTGACGGTCATCCGGACTTGAGAAAGATACTTACACCTGACGATTTTGAAGGCCATCCCTTACGAAAAGACTATCCAGTCGATGGAAGACAACCCGCCACACTCCGGGAAATATACCGAAAGGATGAGGCGTGACGGCAATTCCTGCTACGACAACGACACACCTGATGACCATCAATATGGGTCCGCA
>VGXX01000034.1 GCA_016873155.1 Planctomycetota bacterium
AGTACAAAAAATACAGTGGGCGACGACATATTCCCATACTCTGCCAACACGCTGCGGGTTGCCTGTAATTGTGCTTCAGAGAGTCCCATTTCATCTCTGACTGCGTTGATTACTTTTTCACCGCCTGGATGGAATGCCCAGTGTTTGATGTCCTCGACCTTTAGTCCACTTGGGTTTAAAAGGTCCAGCACTACTCTTGCGACTGTTTTACCTGCAATCTCAGGGAGAGAGGCAGATAATTGGTTGTGGAGCTGACCGTTTCGGTAAATGTAGCGTATGTGATCGCGAGATTCCGGGGCATAACGGCTTGCAGAGGAAATTAAGGACAGTCCCTCCGGACGATGCCAGAGCACTGACGCTGCCGCACCATCTCCAAAGATTGCATTTGATATAATTAGGCTCATATCGTCTGCCATCTGAAACGTGGCGCTGCAGATTTCTACCGAAACGCTAACAACCACACTATTGCTCGCTCCATGTAACATATCCTTACACATCTGCAGGTTTGGAACTGCACCGCCACAACCGCTGCCGACAAGGTCATGGGCGCGTATCTGCTTAGAAAATCCCAGTTTTTCTATGAGATAAGTTGATATACCAGGACAGATATATCCAGTGCAGGTATTGACCACCAATCCAGTCACATCTTGGACGGTCAATCCGACCTGAGCGAGCGCCTTAATAATTGCCTGTGACGAAAGGTCAACTGCCCAGTGTGTAAATCGGGCAATGCGGCTGTCCGGATGTTCATTGACAAGGCATTCGAGGTTATCAACAGCGAGATGCCGGTTTTGTACACTTGGATGTGCAAATATCTTGTGCATGATTGCCAGGCTTTTTTGGCTCAGTTTATCCGAATAGTGTTTTACAAGAAACGCCTCTGCCTGCACCTGGCTTATTGCATAAGGCGGCGTTGCAGTAGCTATCGATGCTATATGGACATTTCCATTCATGGAGATCGAGGATAAATCTTTTCTTATTCGTTGTTAAAGTCTTGTAGGGGCAGGTTTCAAACCTGCCCCTACCGATGTGCGTTTCATACATCCTTTGCTGGTTCAACCGTTCTCGATTGAACCGAAATGTTTCGGTTCAGGCTGCAAGCCCTGAACCAGCCCAGAGGGCATGTTTCGTTAGGTTTTTTTTTGTGTCTTTGTGTCTGGTGGTCTGAACTATACTCATACCTCCATTCCCAATGTCCTGAGTCCGCGCCGAATATAACGCGTGTGTCTCCAGAGAGGAGATTTTACTCCGAATCTATATCCCAGACGATTCATTGCAGGCAGAAACGACAGACCGATAGTATTTGAGTTGATATAGTTCATGTGTGCAGCCATAGTTTGCTGCATTGTTTCTGTCAAACAATTCAGATCGAGGACAGGAGAGACATAAAATACCGGTTCCAGCATTTCACCTGGGGAAATTGCCAGAACTCCCTCTTCCCGCGCCCTGTGTTCAAGCTCCGTTCCTGGATATATACGTATCCCGATATTGAAAAATGCCACGTCTTTCGGACGTATGCATTGTTCTGCAAAACGCAGTGTTTCCTTGATGGTAACCTCTGATTCACCAGGACCGCCGAGCATAAATATCCAGAGGCAAGGCAAATGGTGGCGTTTGATTACCTGTGCGGCATGGTAAACGTCTTTTGCAGTAAAACCTTTTTGCAGCCCATCAAGGACAGCGTCAGATGCGCTCTCAACGGTAATACCGATTCCCACAAAACCAGCATGTTCCATAACCGTTAGAAGAGTATCATCTATAAAAAGCGGATTCAATTCCAGGCTCTGGAGGCGAACGCCGGATTGTATTCCGGCAAGACCTTCACAGATAGTCAATGCGTGATCATAGGGTGAATTAAATACATTGTCAACGAACTCTATGTCGTGTAATCCTGCAGCAGCAAGGTTTTGGATAGCATCAATTACGGCCTCCGGGTCGCGCAATCGGTAATCATGTCCCTCGATTTTGCGGTAGGTGCAGTAAATACACTTAAAGTGACATCCGAGTTTCGTTTGAATTGGTACGGTAGATAATCTCGAAAGATAAGCATGTACATCAATCCAGCGATGGAAATCAGGGGACAGACAGCCGTCCGAAAAGCGGTCGACAGCGCCGGTATTTTTCTTAAGGCCGTTGTCCTCAAGCCATGCAATACCGGGCAAATTGCCAGGGTTCTCTCCTTGTGAAAGCGCTGATAATAATTTGGAGAAGATAACTTCTCCGTCTCCCAGCACTGCCCAGTTTGCGCCTGTGTAGCGAAGCAATTCTTCGGGCATTACGGAGACCGCAGCGCCGCCAAGAACGACAGGTGCTGAAGTCTTGTTGCGAATAATGTCCACCAGTGGCTTTAAATCCTTGAAAAACGCCACGGGATTCTGCATATCGTTATTGTCGATATTCCGGACGGAAAGGCCTATGAAATCCGGGTTTGATGTGTTCAGTTCAGACTCCAGGGTATTCAAGGGATTTTGCTCAAACATCAAATCCAATACCCTGACCCTATGACCCGCCCGTTCTGCGGCCTCCGCGACCATGCAGGCGCCAAGAGGCATAACAGGCACCGGGCTGCTATAATGATTCGTTGCAACAATAAGAATATTCACATTTTCATCTTATTCATGCGGGTTTTCAGAACATTTTGATGACGCACATAATTACTTAATACTTGGTGGAAGACCTCCCCTTTATCGTTCGACTGAGATCACGGCGAAGTCCCCTCCTTACGAAGGAGAAAATCGGAAGAGGTTATTTTCTACCTCCCCTTCATCCCCTCCTTGCGAAGGAGGGGAATGGGGTGATTGTAAATTTAATGATACATCATCGCGGCAAACATATTATTATTTCTTTTGTAGTTTTAGTCCGACCTTTAAGGCTGGTTCAATCTACAAGATTGAACCACATATTTTGAAGGTACTCCAGGTTTTAAACCTTGCTATGAAACGTAATCATACCAAATGTTACGTATTTTGTAATCGGAGTCCAACCTCTGCAAGTCTACGTCCCAGGGCATGGCAAATTGCGGCTTCCTGCTGGTCGATTTCCCGCTTGCTGTCGAGTCCGGCAATATGGCCGGGTCCGTAAGGAGAACCGCCACCCTGCGTAGTAAAAAGGTCTTTGACAGAGTAAGGCACACCGACAATAATCATTCCAAGATGCAGCAGAGGGGCCATTAAGGTATGGATCGTCGTCTCCTGTCCTCCGTGAAGGCTTGCTGTAGAGACGAATACACCGGCAGGTTTGCCTTCCAATTTTCCTTCAAACCATAGCGAAGTAAGCTGGTCGATCTGGTTTTTGAGTTGTGCAGATACATTTCCAAACCTTGTTGGCGTGCCGAAGGCGATGGCGCTTGCCTCCTTGAAGTCATCCAACGTAACAAGGGGGACGTCTTTCTGCATCTGTTTGCCAGCCTTCATTTCTTCACGTGACTCGATGACGGATTGTGGTATCAGTTCGGGGACTGTGCGGACGACCGGTTCTGCCCCTTTAAGTTCACTGACACCCTCTGCTACAAGTTTTGCCATCTTGTAGACGTTGCCATATGTGCTGTAGTAAACGATCAGTACTTTCATGGGATTTTCTCTCCTTTCTTTTATGAAAGTTCAAGGTTGCGTTTGAAACCGCAGATCCCCGTTTTCACGAGGACATGTTTCGCAGATTACACGGATAAAAAAGTGTAAAGTGTCGAGTAATGTTATACCCGTCACTTTTATAAGAAAAGGATAAAGAAACAATGTGAATGTTACTGCGAAACTGGGTTGGGGTCAAGAAAAAGTATGTGGTAAAGGTTGAAAGGTAACGGGTAATTTTGTTACTATATGGGTAAAATATCCTGCATATTACATTGGATTTTAGAAAATGAGGTGTGTAATTATGGGTGAATTCAGCGCATTTGGCAAAATATTAATATTTTTTGGGATTATTATGATTGTCGTGGGCGGGCTATTTTTATTCGGCAGCAAGATTCCTTTTATAGGAAGGCTGCCCGGAGATATTGCCATTCAAAGAAAAAACTTTAGTTTTTACTTTCCCATTACCACCGGCATTATTATCGGCATCATCCTCTCCTTCATCATGTGGTTGTTCAGCAAGAGGTAAAACAAACGACCAACTATTTTTGATTTACGAGGTACGATGTACGATTTATGTCTTTAAATCACAAATCTCAAATCGTAAATCGTACATTGCAAATCCTTAATTCCCGTCAAAAGATATTTGCATATTTCTACCAACGAGTCCCACATTATCCTGCAAAGATGTCTATTAAGGTCACACCCATGAGTCCCATGCTGATAATCCCATTAACCGTAAAAAATGCGGTATTAACCCTGGACAGGTCTTTAGGCTTTACCAGTGAATGTTCATACAGAAGCAATGCGGCAACAATATACACCCCTATTGAGTAAACAATACTCAGACTCGTATATCGGGGTAATAGAAGAAGTATCCCTACCATGAAAAGGTGCAATATGCCCGAAAGTATTAACGCCCCCTTAATGCCTAATCTCCTGGGTATTGAGTGTAGTCCTGATTTCACGTCATGCTCCACGTCCTGACATGCGTAGATGATATCAAATCCCGCCGTCCATAAGACAACGGCGCATGCCAGCAAGAACGGCGTGACTGCCAATGTGCCCCGTATCCCCACCCATGCGCCGATGGGTGAAAGCGCCAATGCAAGGCCGAGGACGAAATGTGAAAAATGGGTAAACCGCTTTGTGTATGAGTATCCAAAGACGATGAGAATGGCCAGGGGAGACATATACAAGGCGAGCCGATTGAGCGACCATGCGCAGAGTATGAAAAGTGCGACGCACAGGATGGTAAACATCCACATGTTTGTTCTGCCAATTTTCTTTTGGAGGGCGACACGATAGGTCGTTCTCGGATTATTGACGTCGTAATGAGTATCGACCAACCGGTTAAAAGACATGGCGGCGCTGCGCGCCGTTACCAGCGCAGCAATGATTAACAGCAATTGTTTTATGCCGGGCATGCCGCCCGCTGCAAGGAATGCGCTCATCACGGCGAAAGGAAATGAAAATATGGTGTGCGAGAATTTAATCAGGTTTAACAGGGTAGTAATCTTTTGGAGTAAGTGTGAAAAGCCCATTTTTACCTTAACCAAACTGAAAGTTGTTAGATAAAAGTTTAAGATTAGAAATTATAGTAACCAATAGTTTATTAATCAAGGATGTAATCGGTAACGTATTTACAGTAAAATGCGTCTGCCATAGTGACAGTAATAAACATTCATTGACCTTAAAAGTGTCAAAATGACAACAATGAAAACTGTTGATAAGTCTCGTAAAAATTTGTAAAATAGTTTTAGAAAAATTAAATTTTAAATTCTATGTAATGGCAAGTAATTACCTTATAAAGGAATAGGATTATTTTGCGCTACCGTGAATTGTGTATTGTGGGTTTAATGACTTAACTCCCCTATTTTGAAAGTTATAATCCTTTGCATGGTATATAATTTGCTAAAATTCCAATCATAAATTCTATAAAGTAATTGAGGATTTACATTATGATGGCGTTATTAGACCCGCGTGCGGGGCATTATTCACTTCTCATAACGGATGATGATGCGTCATGTCGTGATAGTTTAAGAGACGTATTTGAACTGAAGGGTTATACGACCTATCTTGCCAGTTGCGGTCGCGAGGCGGTAAAGATAGCAAAGAGCGAAGAATTGCATTTGCTGATTTTGGATGCGCACCTTCCTGATTATAGCGGTCTTGAGACGTTCAAAATTATCAGGAACGAAATCAGTGTTGCCATACCCTGTATTTTTATGTCAGGCGACATAACGAGAGAACTTCAAATAGGTCTTATCAGTGTAGATGCTTACACGTTGATACCCAAGCCGATTAACGTTAACATCATGCGTGATTCTGTTGAACAAGTCATTGCAAAGTACTATTGGAAATAACGTGTCGATATTGGTTTTTAGTGGTATATAAGTTATAGAAAGGAGTGGTTCAAGGTATGAATGTAAGGCCATTAGGAGAAAAGGTGTTGATAAAAAGGGTTGAGGCAGAGGGAAAGACAGCGGGCGGTATTGTATTGCCCGATACGGCAAAAGAAAAACCGAAAGAAGGCAAGGTTATTGCCCTTGGAGATGGAAGGGTATTGAAGAGCGGGGAACGGGCTAAATTTCAGATAAAAAAGGGTGACAGGGTACTATTCAGTTCTTACGGCGGCACCGAAGTGAGGATTGATGGCGAGGATTACCTGTTGATGTCTGAAGACGATATTCTGGCTGTAATAGAATGATATTTTAGGAGGTAGTGATGGCTGCAAAAAAGATAATCTATGGACATGATGCAAGCGAGGCCGTAAAGAACGGTATTAAAAAATTATCGAGAGCCGTTAAGGTGACTCTGGGACCGAAAGGCCGCAATGTTGTTATTGAAAAAAGTTTTGGCTCACCTGTAGTAATTAACGACGGTGTTACTGTTGCAAAGGAGATTGAGCTCGAAGACCCTTACGAAGACATGGGCGCCAAGATGGTCAAAGAGGCCGCTTCAAAAACAAACGATATGGTCGGAGACGGCACATCAACGGCAACACTCCTGGCTGAAGCGATATTTGAGGAAGGTATCAAGAATATTACGGCTGGAGCGAACCCCGTGGACATTAAACACGGCATTGAAAAGGCTGTGGATGCCCTGTCAAAAGAGCTTACAAGGATGAGTATCAAGGTGTCGGGGAAAAAGGAGATTACCCAGATTGCTACGATTGCCGCAAATAATGACGAAGAGATTGGCAACCAAATAGCGGATGCCATGGAAAAGGTTGGCAAGGACGGCGTTATTACGGTAGAAGAGGGAAAAAGCCTCAAGACTACGGTTGATTTAGTCGAAGGGATGCAATTTGACAGAGGTTATTCATCTCCCTATTTTGTCACTTCTCCCGAGACCATGGAGGCGGTGTTTGAAAACCCCTATATTTTGATACACGAAAAGAAATTGTCGGTCATCAAAGATCTTGTCCCTTTATTGGAAAAGATTGCAAAATCAGGCAGGGCATTGATTATTATTGCTGAGGATATCGAGGGAGAGGCGCTCAGCACACTCGTCGTCAATAAACTCCGTGGTACCTTACAGTGTGTTGCCGTCAAGGCGCCAGGATTTGGTGATAGAAGGAAAGAAATGTTAGGCGATATTGCAGCCCTTACCGGCGGCAAGGCATTGTTTGAAGATTTGGGCATACAACTAACCGGCGTTCAACTAACCGACCTGGGCAGGGCAAAGAAGGTGGTTATCGATAAGGATACGACAACGATAATTGAAGGGGCGGGTGATCCAAAAGAAGTCCAGGGAAGAATTTCACAGATCAAGGCAGAGATAAGCACCACTACTTCAGATTATGATCGCGAAAAATTGCAGGAACGGCTTGCAAAGCTTTCCGGTGGAATTGCGCGGATCAACGTTGGCGCTGCTACTGAGGCAGAAATGAAGGAAAAGAAGTCCCGGGTGGAGGACGCCGTACATGCCACGAGAGCCGCCGTGGAAGAAGGCATCCTGCCTGGCGGCGGGGTTGCATTGATAAGGGCATCGAAGGCATTGGACTCGGTGAAAACCAAAGGAGATGAGAATACGGGTATAAATATCGTTCGGTTGGCTATCGAAATGCCCATTCAGCAGATTGTTGAGAATGCAGGTCTGGAAGGCACCGTCATATTACAGAAGGTAAAAGAGGGTGCAGGTAATTTTGGGTATGATGCTTTTGGTGAGAAATTTACCGATATGGTAGAAGCCGGTATCGTAGATGCATCAAAAGTTGTAAAAACAGCATTACAAAATGGCGCAAGTATTGCGGCCTTACTCTTAACGACCAATGCCGTCATTGGGGAAATCCCGGAAAAGAAAGAATCTGCCGGGACACCTCCGTGCGGACATAGACATTGATTGTATTCAGGACGCAGATTTTCGGAGATACACCTTGAAAATCTGCGTTCTTCTGTGTTCAAAGTAAAAATTATGAAAAAGGCGTTAGACTTGAAATAGTCAACGCCTTTTTTTATTAATGATTGATTTTTATTCTTTTATGATTAAAATACGCGAAAAGAAACGTGTGTAATTTAGCTACTTTCATGTCTCTCGTGGGTAAATTGAAATCCCTTAACGTAAACTTATGTCCCTAACTGACCGTCACACCCGATATCAATCTCCGCTTTCTGAACGCTATGCCGGCAAGGAGATGTGCTACATCTTTTCTGATCAATATAAATTCAGCGCCTGGCGGAAACTCTGGGTTGCGCTTGCGGAGGCGCAGCATGAACTTGGTCTAAAAACTATTACCAGCGATCAGATCGATGAAATGCGATGCTTTCAGGAAACGATCAACTTTGACGTTGCGCGTGAATACGAGAAGAAACTCAGACACGATGTGATGTCACACATTCATGCCTATGGTGAGCAGTGCCCAAAGGCAAGGCCGATTATCCATCTCGGCGCAACCAGCGCCTACGTGCAGGACAATACCGAGCTTATCCAGATGAAGGAAGGGCTGCGTATTATCCTTGCAAAATTAGTAAACATTGTAAGCGTGCTTTCAAATCAAGCGGCGAAATATAAAGACCTTGCCACCTTAAGTTTTACCCATTTCCAGCCGGCTCAGCCAACAACATTAGGGAAACGGATATGTTTGTGGATACAGGATTTTATTTTCGATATCGAAGAAATCGAAATGCGGATCAGGGGTTTGCGGTTTCATGGCGTTAAGGGTACAACAGGCACACAGGCCAGCTTTATGGCGCTCTTTCATAATAATGCTGAAAAGGTAAAAAAGCTGGATGAGCTTGTTACCAGGAAGATGGGCTTTGATGGTTATTATCCCGTAACAGGGCAGACCTACAGTCGGAAAATCGATAGTCAGATTGTATTTAGCCTTGCGGGTATTGCGCAATCTTCTCATAAATTTTCCAACGACATGCGATTACTTCAACACCTGAAAGAGGCAGAAGAACCATTTGAGGAAGAACAGATCGGTTCATCAGCCATGGCTTACAAGAGAAACCCCATGCGGTGTGAGCGGATAGCGGCCCTCGCACGTTATGTACTCTGCAACTGTTTGAATCCGGCATTTACTGCGGCATCCCAGTGGTTTGAAAGGACTCTGGACGATTCTGCCAACAAGAGAATTTCTGTCCCTGAGGCATTCCTTGCCATTGACGGCATATTAAATATTGTGTTAAACGTTGCATCCGGATTCAGCGTTTATCCCTCCATTATCGGTCGCCATCTTGCTGATGAATTACCTTTTATGATAACCGAAAACATCCTTATGGAGGCAGTGAATACCGGCGGAGACCGCCAGGAACTTCACGAAAAGATTCGTAAGCATGCGATGGAGGCTGCCCAAAGAATGAAAGAAGAAGGCACAGAAAATGACCTTTTAGAACGTATCGGGAAAGACCCCTCATTTTTAAAGATAAAATCGAAACTGAGAGAAATTTCAGACCCAACGAGATTGGTTGGGAGGGCGCCGCAGCAGGTGGAAGAATTTATCAGTCAGGTTATACACCCGCTTTTGAAACGAAATGCCAATCTTATTGATAAAAAATTAATACCAGAACTGGTTGTTTGATAAATAGGATAAATATGATAAATAAAAATACGATAGATACTGTATCACTGAATTACTACGAACAGCTTGGAGTTAGCGGCATTATCAACGATTTAGCCAAAAAACACCCATCAATAAAGAAGGTAATACTCTACGGTTCAAAGGCGAGAGGAGATTTTCTGGAAGATTCTGATATAGACTTGTTTTTTGTTTGTGATGCCAATGTACCAAGGTCTGTAAAATATGAAATATACGATAATATTTATGAATATGAATTATTATATAATATTGTGGTATCAGCGATATTTATTTCTGAGACAGACTTCAGAGACAAGGTTAGTACTTTCATTATGATGGTTAAAAAGGAAGGCGTTATTTTATGGTCGAGAGAATAAGTAAGAAAGAAGGCAAACTCCTTGCACAAGATGAATATCAACGGGCGACTGAAGAGCTTAAGGTTGCAAAATTATTACATGAAAATAGTTTTTATTATAAGAGTGTAACGTCTGCCTATTATGCTGTGTATCATGCAGCGAAGGCGGCTCTTCTGCTCGATGGTATTGCTCCTCAAAGCCATGAAGGTATTGAAAGAATGTTTAGCCTTTATTATGTAAAGCCCGGGAAGATCGGTGCCCATATAGGGAAAATTATAGGAAGGCTTATGAAACTACGGAGTGAGGCCGATTATTATCCTGAAACTCCATTTAATTCCGACGATTCGTCAGAGGCAATAGAAAAAGCAGAAATATTTGTTAAAGATATCCAAAAAGTAGTATATTTTGAAAGATAAACCATGAAAAGAACGGATTTAAAATCTGTGTTTTGGTAATGAATGAGAAACAAATAAATAATCTTTTCCTTACTCTGATAACTGATAGGAATCTCTGCAGGCAACCATTTTTAAAAACCATAGAATCCGCCCTGAAAGGGGGCGTTAAAACGGTACAATTACGGGAAAAGGGTTTTGCGACCAGCGAACTCTATTCTTTAGCATGTGAACTGAGGAAGATAACTTCGGATTTCAAGGCAAATTTTATTGTCAACGATAGGGTTGACATTGCCCTTGCAGTTGAAGCTGATGGCGTTCATTTGGGCTGGCAGTCACTACCATTTGATATAGTGAGGAAACTAGTCGGTTTTGAAAAACTGATTGGTGTATCTACCCACAATCGTCAGGAGGCATCGCAGGCGCAAAACTGCGGGGCTGATTATATCACGTTCGGACCTATTTTTGATACACCTTCAAAGACAGGTCTTCTAAGGCCGACGGGGGTTGAAGAGATACAGAAACTAAAAAAAGAAATTCATATACCAATTGTTGCACTGGGTGGAATTAATGAAAAAAATATAGGAGCCGTTTTAAATGGCGGGGCAGACGGTATTGCCGTCATTTCAAGCATTATGCAGGCCGATGATCCGGAAGATGCAGCGAGATGTCTATGCAATAAGATTGTAAAGGTATGCGGATAACCCCAGCGGGTTCAGGTCTGTGACCTGAACCCATGAGTTTATGTGGTAATATAGCCCGGCGCGGATGGTGACAGAACAACAACATAATAAACAGTGAGGTTCAAATTGTAAATTTGAACCCGCAATAAGTTTTTTTATTTATCGAGGAGAAAATAGGATGATTTATAAAGGGAGAATAATAACAGATCCAGCAATAATGCTTGGTAAACCTGTCATTAAAGGGACGCGGATAACTGTTGAACATGTCCTGAGAAAGCTATCAGAAGGTATGACCGTAGAAGAATTATTAGAGGCATATCCACATATCGTTAAAGAGGACATATTAGCTGCATTGTCATATTCCGCAGACGTAATTGAACGGGAGGAATTAATTGCTACTTAAAATCCTTGCCGATGAATCGGACAAAGAAGTGTTAGAAATTGCGAAAAACAGAGAGGCATTACTTTTAACAGAAGATAAGGATTTTGGAACATGGGTCTTCGCCCATTGTGAAAAGTGTATAGGGATTATTTACTTACGGTATAAAGCTGGAGAAGTTGAAACTATTTTCAACTCATTGCATACCACTCTCGTTAAGTACGGAAGTTCTTTATACAACAAGTTTACTGTTATTACACCGAGAAAATTAAGGATTAGGGAGTTGCCGGATTAGGGCAAAAAGAGGAGCATCTTAAATATTAAGTAATTGCTTTGCTATTTTACAGCTTTTTAAGAAAAAGAAAAGCTTTTATATAAATTATCGGATTCGGTATAATTCATACAAAAGGAGTATTGGGAAATGACGAAAACCATCCATGCAATATATGAACATGGTATATTAAGACCATTAGAACCCATTGAAGGAATAAGGGAAAATTCAGAGGTTGAAGTAACTATTGCGGTTAAGCAAAAAGAGGTATCTCCCATCCTAAGATTTGCTGGTATATTGAGTGAAGAAGAAGCAAACAAGATGTTAAGAATAGTGGAAGAGGAGTTTGAAAGGGTAAATCTGGATGAATGGAAGGATTAGCCTCGATACAAATATTTAAAACAACCAGATAAAAGGAGATGCCTTATGCAACTGTTGGAAAAATTACATTTTAATGAAAAAGGACTAATTCCATCTGTAATTGTAGATGCACAGGATGGGAAGGTGCTTACCCTCTGTTATATGAACAAAGACGCCGTTGAAAAGACGATTGAAACGGGGAAGGTTCACGTATTCCGCCGTTCACAGAACAGACTGATGATCAAGGGCGAGACATCCGGTCATATTCAGGTTGTAAAACGGGTGTTTTTCGATTGCGAGGGGAATTCACTCGTTTTTATGGTAGAACAGCACGTGGCTGCGTGTCATGCAGGCTATAAAACGTGCTATTACCGTGAATATATCCCAAAAACAGATAGTATTCAGGTTAGTGAAAATAAAGTATTTGATCCCGAAAAGATTTATAAGTAGAGAAGTTTTTAAGTACTCGAACAATGAATCAGAGCAAAAAATAAAATTCATTGAAAAAACGCTTGAAAACAATTACATCAAATGTTATAGTCTTACTTTAATTGTAATTATTTTTGGTTATTATATTACGCTTTGAACCTTTATACCACCTTACCCGCTGGAGGAAAAAACATGTCTATTTATGGTAAAAAATATGTAAAGTTTTTCCTTTTAATAGCCTTTGTCGGAATGTCGGGTTGTGCCGAGCTGAGCGAACTCAGAAATTTAAATAGAAGACAGGCAATTACTATAAGAGACCAGTCAGATGAAATAGCAAAGCTGAAGAAGCACCTTTCCTCCGTATCGGATAAATTAAAGTCCAGCGAAGAGGAGATGAACAAGCTCAGAAAGCTTGCCAAATCAATTGGTGAAGGTGTTACAGTCAGGGATACGATAGAAGGTCCGGTCCTTCTTTTCCCCGAAAAAATATTGTTTGATTCAGGTATGGCAGTAATAAAGCCGGGCGGGGAAAAAGCGCTCAAGAAGATGGCGGAATTCCTTTCAGAGAATCCGTCCACATATATCCGGATTGACGGCCATACGGATTCCGATCCTATTTTGAGAACTAAACACCTGTGGGATTCCAACCATCATTTATCCGCGGCACGATCCTTAAGTGTATTTCATTTTTTAACAAAGAATGAACACATCGTTGAAGGAAGAATCCATGTTGCCGGTTTCGGTCCTAATCGTTCGATAGCAACTAATAGCACTTCCGCAGGCAAGAAAGAAAACAGAAGGGTAGAGTTTTTGATAATCAGCACCCCTGCCGCATTGCCTCCCAGAGAATCTTCATTAGGCGCCGAGCAGGAACTTGAATTAGTGGAAGAGCCGGAGGAAGAGGCTGCACCAGCGGAAGTGATACCTGAGACAACCGAAACATCAGAGACATCTGAAGCAACTGAAGAGAGTGAAGAAAAATAAGTTGTTTGTGAAAATAATTTCTTTTCGGGATATTTGACTATCTGGAGAAGTGTTGGTTTAGAAATTGTTTAAGAATTACAAGGTACGTCTAACCTGCTTATCCACAATTCGCAAACCAAGTACAAACACCCCAACCTGAAATGCCTCTCTCGCTTCATCATAAATTTTTAAGCTGAACGAGGTATCATTTGTTAAACGTGTAGTATGGTCAGGTAATGTATTGATGGAACATTTTTTGAATCATTTACGTTTTAAAAATTATGAAAACTGAAATAAAAAAAGACACAAGGCAAAATATCAAAATTCAGACACACCAAAACGAACGAAAGGGTTCATCGAATATAGTATGGGATTTCTTTTGTTCTGTTAAATTAGCAGTAGTTATTATTTTGATTATGACTGTAGCGTGCATCCTGGGAACGGTTATTTTACAAGAGAAAACCATGGATGAGTATACTGCAAAATATGGGTATGGACTCGCAACTTTTTTAAGGACAACACAATTAACGAATGTCTTTTATTCCCACTGGTTTTCGTTTTTATTAATATTGCTTTGCGCTAATCTCATCTGTTGTACTATCAAAAGATGGAGAAATACCTTTCTCCAGACCGGTTTTGTTCTCACCCACCTGAGCCTTGTTTTAATATTGATAGGAGGCGTTGTAAAATTCCAGATGGGTGTAAAGGGTGGGGTGAATGTGTATGAAGGAAAGTCGGTAAATTATTTTTTGACGCAAAAGATTGATCGTAAGGGTAAGCTGGATTATGTAAAGAAGGACTTGCCCTTTTCCATTGCCTTGGATGACTTTATCCTTGAAAAGAACGAGCCGAAATTTCAACTCGTTTCTTATGTAAAGAATAAGGATCGTCAGAAAGTGTTAGAAATAAAACTCGGGAAAAAGCAAAAGGTTCCCGGTTCAGATTATAAGGTAACTATTAAGGATTACGTTCCTGATGCGGAATTAAAACAGGAACCTGTAAATGTTTCTGACAAGCCTGATAATCCCGCTATTTTTGTTAAATTCTTTGGTTCAGAGAAAGTTGCCGCAGAGGGCTGGTTGCTGGCTAACGAACGTAATTCCTATGAGGACAAAAAACAGAACCTGCGTATAGAGTACCTCTGGCTATCCTCGCAACAGGAACTTGATAAGGTGGTAAATTCTGCCGAAACGGCAAATCCGCAATTATCCGTTGCATTATCCGGCCAGATGCAGAATTATCCTTTGGAATTAAATAAAGTCTTTAGATTAGAAGGAACTGATTATACGATAAAAATGTTACAATACGTGTATAATTACGGAGACAGGCGTCCTCTGGGAGAACAGCCAACAGATAATCCCGCTGTTCAGGTTGAAATTAAAGGACCGGAAGGAGATGAAACCCGATGGGTATTTGAAAAATTTCCCGATTGGAACAAAATGCACCCGGCAAAGTATAAAAGCCTGAATATCACCTGTAGCGGTATTGCCGGCACCTATATGGCAAAAAATACGGTGAGGATTTATCAAACCCCGGAGGGGAAGCAGATGATTGTGTGCATAAAGGATAAACGTATTGCTGAAATAAAACCGTGGGAGTTGGATAATAGGTACACGATTCCTGATACCGGTAATCAGGTAGAGGTATCTGAGTATTTCCCCTCTTTTGACTTCAAGAGAGAAGTTATAAAAAAATCGGATGAGGTAAAAATGCCCGCTATTTTTGCTGAGGTTGAAGGGCCTGCCGGGAAGGTTGAGGATTGGATATTCTCCAGTAATCAGTATGCTACCTGGTATACCGATAACAATTTTGCGCTTGTTTATGAATCCACAGGTGAGTCGATCAGTCATTATACTAGCATGTTGCGAATCGTTGAAAATGGTCAAACGGTTGTAGAAAAAACCATCAGGGTAAACGACCCTTTGGAATATAAAGGGTATGTTATTTATCAATCGAGTTATGATCCGGAGGCTGGGAGTTTTTCAGGTTTGCAAATTGTGAAGGACCCGGGTATTCCAATAGCTTATTCTGGTTTTGGAGCAATATGCGTCGGTGTCGTATTTATATTCTATATAAAGCCATTTCTAAGAAAAAAACAAAAGAAAGGGGTGGAGGAATAAAATGAGCATAATAAATGTTACCTTGATTATATATATAATAGCGTCTGTTGTGTATATAGCAAGGGAAGTGTGGTGGTCAATCGCCACGAAATGGGTAGCGTTAGGATTATTTATTTTGGGATTTTGTTTCAATCTAACCTGGTTGATAAAACGTTCAATTGAAGCAGGACATCCTCCATTTTCCAATCTGTATGAATCGCTCATATTTTATGCTTGTTGTACGGCCCTTGTTTATATAGTATTTGAATTTATCTATAATTTTAGGATTGTAGGGGCGCTTGCAGCTGTCCTTGCTATGTTGATTTTGCTTTATGCAACACTTCAGGATCCTTCCATAAGGCCTATTATGCCAGCGTTGAAGAGTAATTGGATGTTGGCTCATGTTATTACTTATATGATAGGATACGGCGCCTTTGGCATTTCATTTATTACAAGTCTCATATTTTTAGCAGTAAAACCATTTGCTAAAAACAAAAAAAGAAATGAAGATGAACAAGGGAAAGGAATATTACCGAGAAATTTTGATAAGCTCAGTTATAAATTGGTTGCCTTTGGTTTTCCCTTTCTTACCTTGGGCATGGTTACGGGCGCTGTTTGGGCAAAAAAGGCGTGGGGTGATTATTGGTCATGGGATCCGAAAGAAACATGGTCTTTGATCACCTGGCTTGCATATCTGGTATATCTGCATACCCCTCTTATTCTGCCAAAGATGAATATCAATAAATCAAAGGCTGCTGTTATGCTGGCGATATGGCTGCTTGTGTCTTTCGGGATTGTGAACTTCACGTTTGTAGGATTAAACTACCTGCCTTCAGCGGCTGACAGCGAACACATTTACGGATCTCAATAGTTTTTGAAGAATAAGCATATGCCTACAACGAGGGCACATGTTTATGTCCACGGCAGGGTTCAGGGCGTGTTCTTTCGTGCTACCACGAGAGACAAGGCTATAGCCCTGGGTGTTAAAGGATGGGTAAAGAATTGCCTGGATGGCGGTGTGGAAGCTGTCTTTGAAGGTGAAAAAGATGTTGTTGAAAAGATTGTAAATTGGTGTAAAAAAGGACCGGCAGGCGCCTTTGTCAATCACATAGACGTGCACTGGGAAAAGTGCTCAGGCGAATTTGATGAATTTTCTGTAATTTACTAGAGTGCTTGACATTGTTACAACAAACTCAGGCATTATACTCTCCATTAGAACCCAGCCGGGTTCAAGCAAAAATCGCATTATCGGCGAGTATGGCGGACGTTTAAAATTGGCTGTTACCGCGGCGCCGGAAAAAGGCAAGGCAAACAAGGCCGTAATTGAACTGTTAGCAGACACACTCCACATCAATGAATCTTCTATACATATTATTTCAGGCGAGTCATCACGGGACAAAAGATTGATGATCGAAGGTTTGACTCCTGAAGATATAAAATCCTTGCTGAATCCTCAATCTTAAAAAAATGGATTATAAAAAAACACTCAACTTACCCACTACTCAATTTCCCATGAAGGCGGATTTGCTCAGAAGAGAGCCTGAAATC
Source organism: Planctomycetota bacterium (assembly GCA_016873155.1). Classification (GTDB taxonomy): domain Bacteria; phylum Planctomycetota; class Brocadiia; order Brocadiales; family Brocadiaceae; genus Wunengus. The sequence goes on from VGXX01000034.1 coordinate 17,072, forward strand.
CAGAAAAAATGGGAAAACGAAAACCTCTATGAACAAGTTCGCATGGCACGTGCAGGGAGTGAAAAATTTATCCTGCATGACGGCCCCCCCTACCCGACGGGCGAATTACACATCGGTACGGGACTGAATAAAATACTGAAAGACTTCGTCGTCCGCTTTCATACCATGAAAGGTTATGATGCGCCGTACGTCCCTGGCTGGGATTGTCACGGACTGCCGATTGAACACCGCGTAATGCAGGAGATTGGTGAAGAAATCAAAACCTTGACCAAACCGGAAATCAGAAAAAAATGTAAAAAGTATGCGGAAAAATTTGTAAAACTACAGAAAACACAGTTTAAAGCCCTTGGTGTTATGGGAGATTGGGAACGCCCCTATCTGACCTTTAATCCTGAATACGAGGCTGGTATTATAGAGGTATTTGGAAAACTTGTAGAAAAAGGATATATATACCGGAGCCAGAAGCCGATCCACTGGTGTATGCGATGCCAGACGGCGCTTGCGGAGGCAGAACTCGAATATAACGATGAAACCAGTCCATCCATTTACGTAAACTTCAAACTCAGCGACACGGTTGAGAAGTTGTTTAAAGGCGCTGATAGCGATAATTCATACATCATGATATGGACAACTACTCCGTGGACGCTTCCTGCAAACCTTGCTATTGCCCTCCATCCGGAATATCAATATACGGCAGTTCGTTACTTTAATCCAAAAACTCAAAAGAAAGAAATCACCATCCTTGCCGATAAGCGTGCGGAAATTGTTATGTCTACTTTGGGTATCAAGGATTACGAACGGCTTGGGAAAATTCAAGGGAGATTGCTGGAAGGAATAAAATACAAACATGCTTTTATGAACAGGTCGGGTTCCCTTGTGTTGGCTGATTATGTGACCCTGTCGGACGGGACGGGATGCGTTCATACGGCGCCCGGACACGGACAGGAAGATTTTCTTACGGGGATTAAATATCACCTTCCCATATTGAGTCCCGTTGACGCCGCAGGCGTTTTTACTGACGAGGCAGGTGAACTTGCCGGACAGCATATCAAAAAGGGAAATGACTCTATAACGAATAGATTGGAAACGGCGGGGGCGCTGCTTTATAAGACGAATTTTGTGCACTCATATCCTCACTGCTGGCGCTGCAAGGAACCTGTTATTTTTCGAGCAACGGAACAGTGGTTTGTCAATCTCGATTATAATAACTTACGTCAAAGGGTACTGGACGAAATAAAACGGACGAAATGGATACCCTCCTGGGGAGAAAGCAGGATGACGGGTATGATTTCAGAACGCCCTGATTGGTGTATTTCCCGGCAGCGTTCCTGGGGTGTGCCTATCCCTGCCTTTTATTGTCTGGATTGTAATCAGGAACTTATAGACATAAAAACGATTGACCATGTTAAAGGCAGATTTGAGAAGGAAGGAGCGGACAGTTGGTTTTATAAGGACGTTTCCCATTTTTTACCGCCTGACACCAAATGCTCAAAATGCGGCGGCTCACGGTTTGAGAAGGAAATGGACATCTTTGACGTCTGGTTTGAATCCGGTTCAAGCCACCATTCAGTTTTACATAAGCGCAGCGAATTGTCGTATCCGGCCGACATGTACCTGGAAGGGACAGACCAGCACCGCGGATGGTTTCAGCTCTCACTACTTCCATCCGTTGGGGCATGGGACAGGGCGCCCTTCAAATCCGTCTTAACACACGGGTTTGTCGTTGATGAGAAGGGTGAAAAGATGTCCAAATCCCTCGGTAATTTCATATCCGTTGAAGATGCGTTAAAGGAATTTGGCGCCGATGTGCTCAGGTTGTGGACTTCTTCTCTGGATTATCAAAACGATATGAGCGTGTCCCGTAATTTAATCCTCAGATGCGCAGACGCCTACCGACGTGTTCGTAATACCTTCAGATATTTGCTGAGTAATCTTTACGATTTCGACCCAAAGGTAAATACCACATCCTATGAAGAGTTGCTGGAAATAGACCGCTGGGCATTGCATAAAACACAAGAATTAATTAAAAACGTAACGTCAGGTTACGAATCTTTACAGTTTCACCGGATATTCCACAGTTTCTATAACTTTTGTTCCGTGGAGATGAGTGCTTTTTATCTGGATATCCTGAAAGACCGGTCATATACCTTTGCAAAAAATTCCCGGGAACGACGCGCCGCTCAGACCGTTATGTATAACATCCTGTTAAACCTGGTTAAATTATCAGCGCCAATTATTGTTCATACGGCCGAAGAAGTATGGTCTGCGATCGGTTTCAAAGACGAAGACGTCTCCAGTGTTCATTTGACAACATTTCCAAAATCCAATTCTGCCTGGCTTGATGACTCTCTAAACGAAAAATGGGAAAAGTTGATTAACATGAGAACTGACGTGGCGAGAGAACTTGAAAAGATGCGCGCCGCCAAGTTGATAGGCAACTCATTAGAAGCGTCTGTCAGCCTTTATACCGAAAATGCGGAACTTTGGCAGTTTTTGAAAAGCTATGAAAAAGACCTTCCTATGATATTTATTGTATCTGAGGTGAGGCTTGATAAAAATGCCACACCAAAGGCAGTGAAAGGTGAATTAACCCAAAATCTCTGGATAGAATGCAGCGTATCCCAGCACAAGAAATGCGAACGGTGCTGGAATTTCAGGGAGAGTGTAGGCTCAAACAAAGACCACCCTACAATATGTGACAGGTGCATCACAGCGCTTCAACAATCTTGATTGTTAGGTATTTATTAACCAAGCCAATTTACCTCCATCATAATAAATAATTGAAAAACAAAAAGGGACACGCAATTGCGTGTCCCTTTTTGTTTTGTAGTGGTTAACATTTCTATATCATTCAAGGTCTTTTTTGAACTGTTTTATACGCAACTCTTTGTTCCGTATAACGATTAATGTTGTAATGCTGTTCGTAAATATTAGAGATTATGACAATTAAAAATAATGTTTAATTTTTTGAGATATTTATAATTCTTGGTTTATGCTTTACTTCTCGCTATTCACTTAATTACAACATATTCTGTGAGGACATTATGAAAAATGTATTTTTTAGCATTGCTTATAGTTTTTTAACTACAATAGGTGGAAGGTGATAATTGCGTACCGGAGGGCAAAACAGTAACAGCAACAATTGGCAGAGTTGGCAGTAAGCGTATATCAATTTCATCAACGAGTGAAAATGTGGATGAAAATGGTGAGGCAAGGTTTGCAATTACAGCCAAAAATAAGGTCGGTAATGCAAGGGTTACATTTAAGGCAAACAATCTGAAGATGTTCTTAACAGTGAAGGTGAGATAGCAGATAATATAAGTTGGGAGATTAAATTATGAAAAGGGTATATTTTTGCCTTGTCTGTTGGTTTTCAATTATTACTGCGGTCTTCATTTTATGTTCAAATCTAATATTTTTACCTATATTATTAGCCCAAGATTTATCTCCTCCCACAGTATCAACGGGTGAAGCAACAGAGGTGACTTCAAGCTCAGCAACCCTGAATGGAACACTCTCTGGGCGTGCACCATCGGTGTGGTTTGAATATGGTACGGCTAGCAGCTTATTTGACAGTACAGCATTGGCAAGTTGGGGTGGGCCGGGGATAGATACAGTAAGCAGCAGTATATATGGACTATCGGCTGCAACGACTTACTATTATAGAATAGCAGCATATGATAGTTATCCTGGATATACTACAGATACCGCGTATGGAGAAGAAAAATTCTTTGTAACGTTATCAGAAACGCCAACGCCTACAGTAACACCAACGTCTCTATGTGAAGTTGAGTCTGTGAGTGTGTTACGGAAAAGGTTAATACTCAAGAGGGGAAAGAGTCATGAAGTTACTGTAAATTTGAAGGGTAAAAATGATTGCTCAACAGAAGGTAAAATTATTACAGCAACGATTAGCAAGATGGGTAGTAGGCGTGTATCTGTTATACCGACGAGTCAAGCAACTGACGAAAATGGTCAAGCGGTGTTTACAATTACGTCCGTAAAGATCGGCACGGCAAAGGTCATATTAAAGGCAGATAATACGAAGAAGTCAGTGATAGTACGGGTTATAAAATAGAAACGTATACTACATCCATCAAAGCTGAAAATTCGAATGTAAGTTACGATTTTTCCTGTCGACCCTCCGAGTCTTTATTTCTCATTTCTACCTCTGATTTGAGAAGCACCCTGTAATGGTCGACTACAGGCGTAGGAAGCTGCTCTAACAAGTTGATTATCGTGTCGTAGAGACGCCTTTTTTTGCCGTATACCGGGGGTTGTTCAGCCACGATAGCCGGTTCATCTCTTGTTTTTTCTTCAAAGAGTCCTGATATCTGAATTCCAAGGGCATTCGCAATCTTTTCCAAAGATTTCTCGCTGTACCCCCTCTTTCCGTTTTCCAGAAAGTTTATATAACCCTGGGTTAAGCCACTTTTTAAAGCCAGGTCTTCCTGGGTAATCCCACGCCTTTCCCTCATCATCCGCAAGTTGTTACCTACAATATTCTTTTTCATAGGGAATTTATAACATGGCGTTATATAATGGTCAAATACCCAGAGTGATATTATTCTCTTGACATACATAACCCATAGTTATATATTATCCACCTAATCATCAGCATGCACATGACGTCGCCCGACTTAGCCGAAGCAATTAATCCTGTAATAATCGAAAGAGGCGCTATATCAGGAATGACTATAGACATCACTATGCATAAGCGTGCAGAGGAAGCAGTACAAGAAACCAACCACACACTTCAAGCCCTTATACAAGCATCTCCATTAGCCATCGTCGCCCTGGATTCGGATGGACGTGTTACTTTGTGGAATTCAGCCGCCGAGTGCATGTTCGGATGGGATAAACAGGAGGTGCTTGGTCAGCATCTCCCATTCGTACCTGATAATAAACAAGAAGCATTCCTGACACTGTGTAATAGAGCGCTATCTGGTGAGTCATTTATGGGTGTAGAGGTACGCCAACAAAAGCGGGATGGTTCTTCGATTGATATTAGCATTTCGGCAGCGCATGTACGTAACGAACAAGGGGATATTAAAATCGTCATGGGAGTTGCAGAAGATATAACGGGGCGCAAACGAACACAGGCGGTAGAAGCCTTACTTTATGAGATCAATCAGCTTGTGTTGCAGGAACGCACCCTGGCTTCTATTCTGTATCACGTATGCGAAGGTATTGTTGACGTCTTCTCCTATCCTGTGGTTTGTATCTGTACGAAGGGGGAAGACGGTTGCATTGGTATTTCGGCACAAGC
>VGXX01000035.1 GCA_016873155.1 Planctomycetota bacterium
TGAAATTGTTAAGGAATTCCTCGTTGAATCCGGAGATCATCTGGACGACGTAGAATCCAAAATACTCCAGTTGGAAGAGAATCCGGAAGACGTGGATATGATTAACAGCATATTCCGCCCCATTCACAGTATGAAGGGCAGCGCCGGCTTCCTGGGGATGAAAGACATCGGCAAGGTAAGCCATGAATTGGAAACTCTCCTGGACGAAGCAAGGAAGGCCAAATTAAAAGTAACACCGGAAATTATCGAAATTCTCTACGAAGGCATAGACATATTAAAGAAACTAAGAGAAGTCGTGGAGAAAAAGGTCAATAACAAAGACGCTTCCCCTGATGTAATTGATTATCAACCTCTCTTATCAAAAATATCCGTTGCGCTTCAACATAATCAAAAGAAAGCAGAGACAGATTTAAAACCTGTCTCTACCTCACAAGACGATGCCGAAGATATTTCCACGGAACCGAAAAAACTTGGTGAGATACTCCTGGAAAGCGGTGACGTTAGTCAGGAACAACTGCAAGTTGCTTTGCATGAACAAGAGAAACCGCTGGGTGTAATATTGGTAGAAAAGGGGATAACTACTCCTGAAAAGGTTGAGAATGCGCTCAAGATTCAATCAACAACAGGCAAAAAATCCGCTGAAACAGTAAAAGTTGATACCCAAAAGCTTGATAACCTCGTGAACCTTGTGGGCGAACTGGTAATAGCCAATGCCCTTATTAATGAAGTATTAGGAAGCGCCAACAATACCAATACCAGCGCAAATAAAAATCTTTCGCAGCTTAGCAAAATCGTTAAGGATATACAAGACCAGGTCATGTCTATGAGAATGGTGCCATTAAAAGCCACCTTTCAAAAAATGGCAAGACTGGTACGCGATGTATCTACAAAGGCAGGCAAAAAGGTGCGATTGGAAGCATCCGGTGAAGAGACGGAACTGGACAAGACGGTAATTGAAGAGATCGGCGATCCACTGGTGCATATTATCAGAAATTCAATAGATCACGGCATTGAGCCTCAGGACGAACGCATTTCTAAGGGAAAACCTGCAGAGGGTCTTGTGCGATTAAATGCATTCCACAAAGGCGGAAATATCATTATCGAAATCGAAGATGACGGAAAAGGACTTTGCCGGGATAAGATTTTAAAGAAGGCCATTGAAAAAGGGCTGGTTGAAGAAGGCGCATCCCTCTCAGACCAGCAAATCTACAACCTCATCTTTGCCGCCGGGTTTTCGACGGCGGAAAAGATAACCGATATCTCAGGGCGCGGCGTAGGCATGGATGTTGTAAAAAAGAACGTTGAGCGTTTGCGCGGCAAGGTTGATATCTCCACGGTGGAAGGGAAAGGCACTAAAATTTCCATTAAACTGCCTCTCACCCTGGCAATTATTGACGGCATGATCGTACAGGTTGGCAATGAAAAATACATTATTCCCATGCTTTCAATCGAAGAATCTATCCGCCCGAACAAGGAACACATTTCTACGGTACAACATCGCGGTGAACTGCTGAATATACGGGGCAATCTGCTGCCAATCGTGCGGCTGCATAATTTATATAACGTTAAACCGAAAAAGACCAACCCATGGGAGGCGTTAATCCTGATTGTTGAAGGAGAAGGACGAAGATGCGGAGTCCTCGTTGACGACCTCCTGGGACAGCAGCAAATAGTAATCAAAAGTCTTGGTGAACAGTTCCGTAATGTAAGAGGCGTCTCAGGCAGCGCCATACTCGGAGACGGGTGTGTAAGCCTCATTTTAGATGTGGGTGGTATTATGAATATGGCTTTAAATTAATATTAATAAGTAGGATGGGTTAAGCGAAGCGAACCCATCATCACTTAAGTTCCCCTTATCAAAGGGGAACACAGGTAGTTGTTTGTTGGGTGCGCTTTGCTTCACCCAACCTACATGCTACATGCGGGTTTAGGTTTGTAACCTGAACCCTAATTTGGAATGTTGATCGTGGTTCAAAGATGGGTTCAAGTTACAAACTTGAACCCGCGAGGGATTTTCAACTCCTACATTGAAATTCCTGTACAGTAAAATAAGTCGGTACGCCGGGAGGCGAAACCTTATTAGGTAGAGGTACCCCTTATCTAAACTGGAGCGTTAATTCTTCTAGCTCGTATGACAGAGATTGTCATTCAGGATAATGGCACGAAGAATAAATATCTATAATTTTATAAGGGGGAAAACACAATGAAATTAACATTGGGAAAAAAGATTGGTGGGAGTTTTGTGATATTGGTTCTTATATCCGCTATTTCGGGTGGATTGGTCTTGTATTGGCTAAACAGCCTGACGTCAACTACCCAAACGGTATTAAACGTCAGATCCCCGTCCATGATAGGCTCCGAAAGACTTCTGAGATTTTATGGATTGGCCATAGGAGGAATCAGGGGATTTCTTGCTTCCGGCGATGAAAAGTATTTGCAAGACTTCGAAAAGGCGAAATCCGGGATGCAAGATAGTTACAAGAAACTTGAAGAGCTGTCAAATCACTGGATTTTACAGCAGAATAAGGATTTATTGAAAGAAATTGGAGGATGTCTGAATAAATTTTACACATCGGCAAGTCAGGTTATTGATAAAAGACGCAGTCCGGAAAATGACGTAGCCGCTCACTATTTCGCTACAAACATGACGCCTCTTTTTAAAGCAATAAATGAAAAGATAGACAAGCTTATGGAAGAGTTGAGTAATAGTCCAGGCACGAATGAAGTAAGGGATGCAATCTATGCATCGGCACAGTATCGCGCAGGTACAGCCCGCTGGGGCATGGCCATCCGCGGGTTTATGGAAAGCGCAGATGAGAAATTCGTCAAAGACTTTGAAGCAGCCCAGGCTATGCGCAGCGGAGGCTTAACAAAGTTAAAGTCCTTATCCGGCGGTCTGTCCGCGGGTTTGCAAGAGCTTGTGAAGGGAATTGACAAGGAAGAAGAATCTTTTACATCCCATGGAGAAAAGATTTTTGCAATCAGGCGAGGAAACGATTACCGGTTGGACTTAAAACACCTCAGGGAAGAACTGGCGCCGCTGGTTGCTGCCGTCCAGAAGAACATAGACCAGATAGGCGTTAATATGTCCGGGCTATTGGAAGGCGAGACGCTAAGAACATTGGGATTACAAAGGTCTATGTGGCTTATTGCCTTGATTTCAGTTAGTGTCAGCGTGTCGGTGGGTGCATTTGTAACCGTATTTTTGCCATTAAAGATCACTACCCTCTTTAAAAATATGGTCACAGAACTTATTTACGGCGCATCGAATGTCGCATCTGCATCGGAACAGATATCGGAATCGAGTCAGAATCTCTCCGAGGGGGCTTCAGAACAGGCTGCATCTATAGAAGAAACATCTGCAACGATGGAAGAAATCACTTCCATGACGAAACAAAATGCCGACAACGCCCAGGAGGCATCAAAACTGGCCACCGCATGTAACCTTTCGGTTGAGCATGGAAATACTACGGTGGTAGAAATGAATAACGCCATGAAAAATATCCATGAGAGCAGCGGAAAGATTGCCGATATCATCAAGATCATTGAAGGAATTGCATTCCAGACGAATTTACTCGCATTGAATGCGGCGGTTGAAGCTGCACGCGCCGGAGAACATGGGCGGGGATTTGCAGTCGTTGCAGAAGAAGTGAGGAATCTTGCTCAAAGAAGTTCTACGGCGTCCAAAGATATAACGACATTGATTACGGACAGCGTGCAAAAAGCATCAACAGGCATGGAACTCGTGAAGAAGACTGAGGACGTATTTACCGGTGTGGTTGCGCAGGTAAAAAAAGTAACCGATCTGGTCAATGAAATATCTTCTGCTTCAGACGAACAAAACAACGGAATACAGCAAATAAATAAGGCAATCCAGCAGATGGACCAGGTCGTCCAGCAAAATGCAGCCAGCGCCGAAGAGACAGCGGCGTCCAGTGAGGAATTGACGTCCCAGGCGCAGGCGCTCAACGATCTGGTAAATAAGGTCGGCGCAGAGGTCGGTATGGAGAACAAGCCGTCTGGCGCTGCAGTACAATCGGTAGTATCAAAAAAGAAAAGACCGTTACCTGTTAACATAGATACATCAACAAGCACAGAATTTGAAGGTAATAAAACAAAACTTGTTACGGCTGATCACGTGTAATGTCACTTTAATCGCATGAGATTTCAATTTGTTTATGCTGGTTTTTGAGCGATATGAAGCTCATGCGGGTTCAGGTTTGTAACCTGAACCCTAATTTGTGCGACTTGTTACCATTTTTTTACTCCCAAAGTTAAAAAGAACGTTGATCGCTGTTCTAAAAGATGGGTTCAAGTTGCAAACTTGAATCCGCGAAGGGGATCCACGAAGTCCCCCTTAGTAAAGGGGGATATAAGGTGGTTGTCTGTTGGGTGCACTTTGCTTCACTAAATATTCCCCTCCCTTGACTTCGTCATGAGTCTTCGGCGTGAGCTCAGAAGAACGTTCAGTCGAACGGGGGAGGTTAGGCGGGGTGGAGGAAAAAGAATCATCACCCACCCCTAACCCCTCCCAAGAGGGGAATTGTGGAGTCCCCTCTTGGGAGGGGATTATAGGGGTGGGTTTGCAACGAATTAATTTAAATATAGATTTTTATACTTTTACTGATCTTTAAAAGGAGGAAATACCACACACGGACAAACAAAAAAGGTAACGTTCAGCACCCCCACCTGGCCTCCCCCATCCCTTCGGCTTGCTCAGGACAGGCAAGGGGGAGGAAACGTTTCCCCGATCTGAGTCGAGGACAAGTTCCCCCGCCCCCGGTGGGGAGGGGTTAGGGGAGGGGGTGAACTGCTACAAAAAAGAATTATTCGTAGTTGTAGCTGTAACACAGTACTTTACATTTGAACAGGCACGTTAATGTTTTGGGAGGTTTTACTTATGAAAATGAATTTAAGCACAAAGATTATTTCATTATTTGTATTGGGCGGCGTAATACCAATGGCTGCGATCGGAATACTCAGTTATCGCAGTTCCAGTAAGGCGCTGGAACAACAGGCATTTAACCAGTTAATTTCAGTGAGAAATACGAAGAAAGTAAATATAGAAGACTGGTTCAACGAGAGAAAGGCGAATTGCAGTCAACTGGCTACAAGTAATTTGACCGTTAATGCAATAAAGGAGTTTAAAGCTGCCTTTCATGAATCAGGGGCTGAAAAGGTCAGAGACCTGTATATCACAAGCAATCCGTTCCCGACAGGTAAAAAGCTGGAATATTTTGATGCAAAGGACGGCAGTGTCTACAGTAGTTTACATGCCAAGTATCACCCCTTCTTTAAGAACTTTCTCGAACAATATGCGTATTACGATATATTTCTTGTAGACGGCGAGTCCGGAGACATTCTTTATACGGTTTTTAAGGAACTGGATTATGGGACAAACCTCGTGTCTGGGACGTATAACACGACAAATATTGCACGGTTGTTTAAAGATATCAATTCACCGGCTGTCGCTAGCAACACTGTAAAACTGGTAGATTTCGAATCCTATGCTCCGTCGAATGGCGACCCTGCCGCTTTTATTGCAAGTCCTGTTTACGATGGCAATCAAAAAATAGGCGCGGTCATCTTCCAGTTGCCAATTAACAAGATAGATGCAGTCATGCAGGAACGTGCGGGATTGGGAGAAACTGGTGAGACATATTTAGTGGGTCCGGACAAAATGATGCGATCCAACTCTCGATTTTCAGAAAAACCCACAATCCTGGTAAATAAAGTAGATACGGAAGCTGCGAAAGACGCCATTGCAGGGAAAACCGATTACAAGGTCGTTAAAGATTATCGCGGCGTGCCTGTTTTAAGCGCATATATGCCATTCAATGTGCTGGGTAACAACTGGGCAATTCTGGCCGAAATCGACAAGGCAGAGGCATTCAAGGCAATTGACGCCTTAAAGAAATCAATGATCATCATCGGAATTTGTGCAGTAGGATTTGTAACGGGATTAGGCATCCTTGTAGTCAAAATTACCAGCAAAATATCGGGTTTGTTCAGAAACCTACTTGTAGAACTTACAAGCGGCGCTACTCACGTTGCCTCGGCATCCGAGCAGATTTCAGCATCCAGCCAGAGCCTCTCGGAATCTACTTCTGAACAGGCTGCTTCAATTGAGGAAACTTCATCAACCATGGAAGAAATTTCATCCATGACAAAACAGAATGCCGATAATGCGACAGAGGCATCCAATCTGGCCAGGTCGTGTAACAATACCGTTGTAGGTGGCAATTCGACAGTAATTGAAATGGATGATGCAATGAAGAAGATTTATGAAAGCAGCGGGAAGATAGCAGACATTATTAAGATCATCGAGGGGATTGCCTTCCAGACGAACCTGCTTGCCTTGAATGCAGCGGTTGAAGCGGCAAGGGCAGGGGAACATGGTCGAGGATTTGCCGTTGTCGCAGAGGAGGTCAGGAATCTTGCACAGAGAAGTTCTGCCGCATCCAAAGATATAACGACCTTAATCACCGACAGTGTTAAGAAGGCTGAAAACGGAACCGAGCTTGTGAAGAAGACCAAAGAGGTATTTTCGGGGGTAGTGTCACAGGTTAAAAAGGTTACGGATCTGGTAAATGAAATTGCAACTGCTTCTGCAGAACAAAATAATGGTATTGAGCAGATAAGCAAGGCGATACAGCAGATGGATCAGGTAGTTCAGCAGAATGCGGCTAATGCAGAAGAAACGGCGGCCGCCAGTGAAGAATTGACCTCTCAGGCAGAGGCGCTCAATGCATTGGTTGAGAAAATCGGCAAAGAGGTCGGCGCCAAGGACAGTGGGGATGCTGCGGCAGCCAAAACTGCGATTTCTGGGAAACACGCGTCTGCTCCTGTAAACAAGAAAAAAGCGCCCGTTCATACTAAGCCATCTGGCGCTGGTACGAGGAAAACAAAAGGTGAAGAGACCGACAGGACTGCGCTTGATGCACAGGAAGAAGCCGCATGTGAGGGAAACGAAAAGAAACATGCTGCGGCAAGCGCCAGGGCAGACCGGTTAATTCCTATGACTGATGACGAGGCGTTTAAGGATTTTTAATCCAGAGTTAAAGGAGAAGCGCCCGGCACTACGTCAGTGCCTTCTAAAAGATGGGTTCAAGTTGCAAACTTGAACCCGCGAAGGTGTAAAATCCCCCTTAGAAAAGGGGGCAAGGGGGTTGTAAGCTGACACATGGAAAAAAACAACCCCCTGAATCCCCCTTTGCTAAGGGGGACTTGAGGGAATACTGTGCGGGTTCAGGTTTGTAACCACTGTGCGGGTTCAGGTTTGTAACCTGAACCCCTCATTGGAAGAGGAAAAGTAGTTTGATTTTGCCTTGCAAAATCGAACCTAATTTAATGAAAGGAGATTCATATGCAGGCAGTATTGGAGCAAAAGAGAAAATCAGACATATCTACCGGATCGTCGCACGAAGGGAAATACCTTACCTTTGTGCTCTGTGGCGAAGAGTACGGCATAGAGATTCTTAAGGTAAGAGAAATTATTGGAATTATGAACATAACGCCTGTGCCGCAAACACCCGGTCACATTAAGGGAGTAATCAACTTGCGTGGAAAGGTCATTCCGGTAATAGACTTAAGGTCAAAATTCGGATTTGAGGAGGCAACGCACACAAAAGAAACGTGCATAATAGTAGTTGAGGTGCAGCACATCCTTACAGGAGTAATCGTAGATACCGTATCAGAGGTGTTGGACGTCAATGCGGAAGAATTGGAAGCCTCACCGCATTTTGGAAACGGAGTCAATACGGAGATGTTTCTTGGCATGGCAAAGATAAAGGACAAGGTAAAGATTCTGCTCGATATAGACAAAGTGCTGGGAACCGAGGATATCAACGCCGTAGAGAGTTTAGCCAGCTAGCTGTACAGGAATTTCACCTGTAATTGTCATTTCGACCAAAGGGAGAAATCCTTGTTCCGAATATATTGAGGAATCTCAAGATTCCTCGCGGAGTTTACACTGAACAAAGTGAATGTGCTCGGAATGACAGACGAAGGGGAGTTTTCATCCCCCTTTGTGACCAAAGGTCATGGACGTTTCATTTTATTTATGTGATTATACAATGTGTGGCATAGAGAATCCCACTTCCTCCCCCCCTGTCCCCCTCCGGAGGGGGATAAAGGGGGAGGATAGGGGGACTGGGAAAGTTTAATTTTATTATTTCTGGGAGGAAATAGAATGATTGGCAAAATGAACTTGATGGGAAAATTTATTGTGACGACTATCGTTGCCGTTGTAATTTGTACGGGTATTTTGACGTATATAAACACCGCAAGGCAGAAGACGCAAATGCTGGAAGAAGTGAGAAAACAGGCCAGGGCTGCGGCAGATCAACTTATTTCAACACGAAAGGTTATTGCAGAAAAACAGAAGGCTATAAACACAGATTCTAAAGGCAACTTCGAATTCAAGGGTGTCATCCCGGCAATTGTTGGGCGTGAAGTAGCAGAAAATTTTAGTCAAACAACCATATTTAAGATGAAGCAGACCAGCTTAAAATATCGCAACCCCAATAACAAACCCGATACCTGGGAGATTCAGCAATTGGAAAGATTCGAATCCGATCCTGGTTTAAAAGACTTTTCAGAAACTACGAAATTAGAAGACGGCAGCGAAGTGTTTCGTATGATGGTGCCATTGAAGATCGAAGAGGCATGCCTCAAGTGTCATGGTGACCCGGCAAATAGTCCTACAAAAGATGGTAAAGATATAGCAGGCAGGCAAATGGAAAATTACAAACCGGGGGATATTCGCGGAGGAATCAGTGTTATTGCGCCGCTGGCGACGGTAAGCGCAGCGATTGCATCAAACAACTATTTTAATATCATCGGAAACGTAATTTGTGTGCTTGTTATCGGCGCTGTAGTCTTCTTCATTTCTCGAAACGTTGTGTCCATGCTCAAGAGACTGGTTATTAACCTGTTGAATGGCTCAAAAGAGTTATCTTCTGCGGCAAGAGAGATTTCTTCTTCCAGTCAGTCACTTGCCGACGGAGCATCGCAGCAGGCATCCTCCATTGAGGAAACCTCTGCTTCTATCGAGGAAATGGCCTCTATGACTACGAGGAACGCCGATAACGCAAAAGAAGCAAACCAGCTTGCAGTCAAGACGAAAATGTCTGCCGAAACCGGGAATGAGGAGTTGGATACATTGCAGACCACCATGAAGGAACTCAACGACGGAAACGATAAGGTGCTTTCCATTATCAAGTCCATTGATGAAATAGCGTTTCAAACGAACCTTTTGGCGCTGAATGCAGCGGTTGAGGCTGCCAGGGCCGGCGAACATGGAAAAGGGTTTGCCGTTGTCGCCGAAGAAGTGCGCAGCCTGGCGCAGCGATGTTCCGTGGCTTCTAAGGAAACCGCAGACCTTATTAATTCCAGGGTAATTAGTACCGAAAACGCTGCAAAAATTGCAGAGAAATCCGCTGCAAACCTTAAAGAAATCGTTACTGAAACGAAGAAGGTAACAGACCTGTCTGGTGAAATTGCCACGGCATCGCAGGAGCAATCGGAAGGAATTATTCAGATTTCAACAGCCGTTTCGACAATGGATACCGTTACCCAGCAGAACGCCGCTAACGCCGAAGAATTGGCGGCAGCAAGCGAGGAATTAACGGCACAGGCAGAAGGCCTGAAAACTATTGTCGGTGAACTGGCTGCACAGGTTGGAGATATCAATGTGGATTTGAACGATGCAGAGACAACCGGATCCGGTATCGGGAAAAAAGACCTTACGGTTAAAAGTGAAGTCGCCGCAAGGAAATTAAAACCAGCGGTGCGGATTATGGAGAATAACAGAGCCCAAAAGGCAAAGAGTAACGGAAATGGTTCTAAGAAAGGCAAAAAACCCGTATCCGGCACTCCTGAGGAGTTGATACCGCTCAGCGGTGACTTTACTGGTTTTTAGTATCAAATAATTTGAATTTGATTCCTCGGCACAGCTCGGAATGACATCATTCCGAGCTGTGCCGAACGAAAAAGGGTTTCCCTCCATGCTGGTTCAGGCTTACAGCCTGAACCGAAACATTTCGGTTCAATCGAGGACGATTGAACCAGCGGAGCTTAGAAAAGGGATTTCCCTTGGAATCCCCCTTTACTAAGGGGGACTAATGGGATTATCCCTCTTTGTTAAGGGGGACTTAAATGGAATAAGCGCAAATGAAAAATGCAAAATGCAAAAGTCAAAATTATGGTGCGGGATACAACGTAAATATTTCATTTTGCAATTTGCATTCTTCATTTCCGACTCGTTCGGTTCATGTAGCTCAGCATTTTATTCGTGAAATTTTATTGTATGGACACGAATTATTTACAATTTATGCCCATGCCGGGAGGATACGAAAATGTTTAAGAAAATGAAATTAATGTCGCGTTTTATAGTTACAATAATTGTATCAATAGTTATTGCGATGGCTGTACTGTCTTACTTTAATTTGAAACGACAGAATGACCAGTTTCTAACACAGGTAGAGACACAAGCTACTATGGCAGCGCATGAACTGATGTGTGTAAGGAAGATAATAGCAGAAAAACAAAAAGTAATTAACACTGATTCAACAACGGGCAATGTCGAGTTTAAAGGTGTGATCCCGGCAATCATCGGTCGGGAGGTGGCAGAGTTATTTAGCGCAAGCACCCCATTTAAAATGAAACAGACGAGCCTCAAATACAGAAATCAAAACAATAAACCAGACGACTGGGAGGCAAAACAACTCCAGGTATTTGAGTTAAACCCTGATTTAAAACAAATAAAAGAGATTGTAAAACTGGAGGACGGCTCAAAATTATTTCGATGTATCATACCTCTCAAAATAGATGAAGGTTGTTTAAAATGTCACGGTGACCCCGTAACGAGTCAGACGGGAGACGGCAAAGATATTGCAGGCAAACAAATGGAAAATTATAAACTGGGTGATATCCGCGGGGGTATAAGTGTAACAGCTCCTATGGCTACAATCACCCAAGCTATTGCGTCCAACAGGAATTTCAACATCTACGGAAGCATAATATTTGTCTTCGTTGTCAGCGGAGTAGTGTTTTTTATTGTAAGAAACGTAATAGGTTTTCTGAAACGGTTTATTGAAAGGCTTTATGAGGGCGCTGAGCAGGTGTCATCTGCATCGGAACAAATATCAACATCGAGTCAAGCTCTGGCTTCCGGCGCTACTCAGCAGGCAGCGTCTATAGAGGAGACATCCTCTGCTATTGAACAGATGTCTTCTATGACGGCGAGAAATGCAGACAGCGCTAAAGAGGCAAATCAACTTGCGATAAAATCAAGAACCTCGGCAGAAAATGGCAGCCAGGCAATGCAGGAAATGCATGATATCATGAAAGAATTGAATTCCGGCAATAACAAGGTTCTTTCGATTATCAAATCGATTGACGAAATTGCTTTTCAGACGAATCTTCTGGCTTTAAACGCAGCAGTAGAAGCGGCAAGAGCAGGCGAACATGGAAAAGGCTTTGCCGTGGTCGCCCAGGAAGTAAGAAGCCTCGCACAGAGATGCGCAGTCGCCGCAAAAGAAACCGCCAGTCTCATCAATTCAAGAGTCGAATGCACCGAACGCGCCACAAAAGTAACGGATAAATTGAGCATTGCATTACATGATATCGTCGTGGATACAAAGAAGGTAACCGACCTGGCCGGAGAAATTGCCGCCGGTTCTCAGGAACAGGCAGACGGCACAGGACAACTAACCAAAGCGACTTCTCAAATGGATCAGGTTACCCAAAACAATGCCGCTACGGCCGAGGAATTGGCGTCTTCAAGTGAAGAACTGTCAGCGCAAGCTAAAAGTTTAGAAGACAGGGTATACGAACTAGCCAAAGAAATTGGAACGAAAAATGTAAATTCAGAGACACCGGTGCATATTTTCACACATGCCGATCGTGATCAGCAAGCCCGCAGGCAGAATGTCGTCCGGCAAAAATACAACGAGTTAAAACACGCTGAAAATGAAGATACTATAATTTTTGACGTAAAGAAAAAGAACAATGGACACCGTAAGTTTAATAGAGAAAAGGTAGATCATAACAGAGACATAGGTGATGAAGTAATTCCAATGGATGACTTCAAAGGGTTTTAAACTCTATTTGTTAGCATGATCTTATCTCCCATGCGTGTAAATAGTTCAGGGCAGATGATGTATAAAAATCCCCCTTAAAAAGGGGGTAAGGGGGTTGTAAACTTGTCCTCATGAAACTCGTCCTCGTGAAAGCGGGGAATGGGGAATAACTCAGGAAAAAACACAACCCCCTATGTCCCCCTTTGTTAAGGGGGATTTGGGGGTTGTTCTTCCATTATTAAGGGGGACTAACTTATTGCTTTCAATTGATTTAAAGAGGGAGGTACGTGAAACGTGAATTATACTCCAAATGCTATTACCGTCGGTGTGGGTGATTTAAAAATAACGCAGGCGCCTAACGTTTTAAAAACATTATTAGGTTCGTGTATTGGAATTGTACTGCACGATCCGGTGAACAAGATTGGCGGGCTCTTGCATATCATGCTCCCGAAGAAAAACGGCAAGGATTTAAAAATAACGAAATATGCTGATCCCGGGCTACCGTACTTTATTTCTCATATGGTTACAAACGCCGGCGCTTTAAGAGGCACCCTTTACGCCAAGATATTTGGCGGCGCCAAGATGTTTGAAACAAACGGTATGATTAATATAGGTGAATCAAATGAGCTGGAGGTGCGGAGGATATTAAAAGAGGAAGGTATAAAAATTGTAGCATCACGAACCGGCGGCACAAAGGGATACAATATAGCGTTCGATACGCACACCGGAGACGTAACGTGCCGCATATTTGGCGAGGCAATCGTAATTTATTAATATCATTATAATGCTTGAGCAGTATAAACGAGAAGGAGAAAATCTTATAAATGAGGCAACTGAGTTAAAGAAGATTTTTTCCTCTATTATTCTAAAATTAAAGTAATTTTCATTTTTGGGATATTGTAATTTATTTGAAATTTGGTATTTGTGATTTGGTATTTTAGATTATAAGCTTTTGTGCTTTTTGTGACTTTGTGGTTATTAAACTTTACTCGTTAGAGAGGTAAATATGGATATTACTAAGGATGATATGAAAGTAGTTGAAATAATGTCACGACTTAGTATCGATAGGGCTTCCAGGGCTCTATCCAAGATACTGAGAACCGGCGCAAAGATTTCACTTTCCAAAGTGTACACAGCAGATTTAAGTGAAACTACGGCAAAGATGAATGACGACCTCAGAGAAATGACAGGTGTTATGGTTAGTTTTAAGGGAAATGTAAGCTGTAAGCTTTTATTTATGATGCCCGTGACTGGTTCATTTATCCTTACAGATCTCTTTCTTAGACAACCCGCCGGAACAACGAAAGAGTATAACGAATTTACTGAAAGCGTAACGCAGGAACTCGGAAACATTCTTGCAAGCCACATCAGTAATGCGCTGGTTTCTGATTTTGACGCCAAGCTGCTGCCACAACCTCCTCAGGTACATAATGACTATGCCGGAGTCATGTTTTCGAATCTTGTTTTGGAACAAGGCATGACAGATGACAAACTACTACTGTTGGAGACACAATTCGAGATTTGTAAAACGGAACTGGAGTGTTATCTTTTTTTAGTCCCTGAGATGACGTCATTTGGAAAATTGTTAGATAATATAGGAGTAAATGTATGAGAAAGATATTAGTAGTAGACGACGCAAAAGTCATAAGGATGGTAATCAAACAGATTCTGACCCGACATGGATTTCATGTTGCGGGAGAGGCTGGGAACGGCAGGGAGGCATTTGAAAGATACAAGGAATTAAGGCCTGACGCCGTAACTATGGATATTATCATGCCAGAGGTAGACGGTATTCAGGGGCTAAAAGAAATCATGGCCTTCGATAAACAGGCAAAGGTAATTATGATTTCTGCCATCGACCAGCATGATGCATTAACGGATGCCATTCGACACGGCGCTGCGGATTATGTAGTAAAACCATTCGAGGACGACCGTATGGTGACGGCATTAAAAAATATCTTTGGCGAGGCGCAATCCTAACCCGAATAAATCGGAAGAGAAACTAATTGAGATTTACGATTTACGATTTACGAATTACGATTTTTCAAATCGTTCGACTGAGCGCTCACGACGAAGTCTCAAATCGTAAATCCCAAATCGTAATTCGTAAATCGTAAATATATAAAAGGAGAACTTCATAATGGAAATTGATATCAATGACAAGGAATTTGGTTTATTTCAACGCTTAATATACGACGAAAGTGGCATAAACCTTACGCCGGCAAAAAGAGAATTGGTAAAATCCCGTTTAATGAAGCGTCTCAGAGAAAGGTCGTTGACATCATTTAAAGAATACTACCAATACGTTACAGAAGAAGATACGACAGGCGAAGAAATGGTCATGATGCTCGATTGCATCTCAACCAACCTGACGGAGTTTTTTAGAGAACCTGTGCACTTTGATTTCTTGTCAAAAAAAGGACTGCCCGCCTTATTAGAGAATAAAAGAAAATCAAGGGATAAAAAGCTTCGGATATGGAGCGCCGGGTGCTCCACCGGTGAAGAACCTTACACCCTTTCCATAGTCCTCTCAGAACATATCGGAGCGACCCGTGAATGGGATATAAAAATACTGGCAACAGACCTGTCGACACGAGTTTTAAAAAAGGCAATGAAAGGACTGTACCTCAAAAACCGAATTAAGGGCATATCCCCTCAAACATTGAACACACATTTTAAAAAGGGAGACGGCAGTTATAGTGATTACTATCAAGTCCAGGACCACTTAAAGGATATGATTGTTTTCAGAAGGCTTAATCTCACCAATGATGCCTTTCCTTTTAAGGGGCACTTCGACTTCATATTTTGCAGAAATGTGATGATTTACTTTGACAAAGAAACACAGTCGGACCTGGTATCGAAGTTTTACAGACATCTTGCCCCGGGTGGGTATCTATTCATAGGGCATTCCGAGAGTCTTGCAGGTACGAATAATAAATTTCGCTATGTACAACCCACTATTTACCAAAAATAACACTTATAGTAGGAGCGCCTATCATGAATAAAAAAATAAAGGTACTCATTGTGGATGACTCTGCTGTAGTCAGAAAAATATTATCAACGGGCTTAAGCAGGGATCGGGAAATTGAAGTAGTCGGAACGGCGGCGGACCCGTTTATTGCAAGAGATAAAATCATAAATCTTAGACCCGATGTAATAACCCTGGACGTTGAAATGCCCAGAATGGACGGTATCTCTTTCCTGCAGAGATTAATGACATATTTTCCGTTGCCCGTTATTATGGTCAGTTCATTGACACAATCCGGCTGTGAAACTACGTTAAAGGCCTTAGAGGTCGGAGCGCTGGATTTTGTCACAAAACCCTCGTTGGACGTATCGCATACGCTTGAAGAGATCGTTACGGAGTTGGCAGATAAGATAAAAGAATCTGCTAATGTTAAAGTTAAAAAGAGGGAATATTTTAAAAGTCAGGAATCCAGACAGCTGCAGACAAGTCATGCATTAATCAACAGCACGCATAAAATTGTTGCAATAGGAGCATCCACGGGGGGAACTGAGGCGCTCAAGGAGGTATTGGTGCAAATGCCGCCCAATGCGCCAGGAATCCTGATCGTTCAGCACATGCCCCAATTATTTACAAAATCATTTGCTGAACGGTTAAATTCCATTTGTGCTATTGAGGTGAGAGAGGCAAAGGACGGCGACAGCATTATTCCCGGTCTGGCGCTCATTGCGCCTGGAAATTATCACATGGAATTACGGAGGAATGGCGCCAGATATTATGTATCAACGAATCAGGAACTCCCTGTCCGTCGCCATAGACCATCCGTTGAGGTATTATTTGAATCGGTTGCAAAATACGCCGGTTCCAATGCCGTGGGTGTAATCATGACAGGGATGGGTGATGATGGCGCTGGTGGTCTCCTGAAGATGAAAGAATCGGGCGCTAAGACAGTAGCACAGAACGAGGAAAGTTGCGTAGTGTTTGGTATGCCAAAGGAGGCGATAAAATTGGGCGCTGCAGAAACGGTCGTTTCACTCAACAAAATCACGCCTACTATTTTGTCGCTGTTAAATTAGGCTGCCTTTGGCAGCGACTTTTTAGATATACGACAAATGCCGATGGAAAACAACCCCCATGCCCCCTTTATTAAGGGGGATTTCCTCAAGTCCCCCTTAGCAAAGGGGGATTCAGGGGGTTGTCTGGCATGGTGTGATACAAACATTGAAATTCCTATACGTTAAATTAGATTCTTCACTTCGCTCAGAATGACAAAACGAAGGGCCTCAGAGTAACATAAAACGAAGGAATGACTTTGTTGTCGTGCTGAACGGAGTAAAGCATCTCAACTTTGAATAGTTTGAAAATTCCTGTTTTGGGCAACCGGGACGGTTGCGCTATCAGTTTTAAATTCCTTGCATCAAGTTTAGTCGTAATCTGACGATAGTAAAGGCATTGATGCCAGACAAAGGCGTCTGAGCATTGATACAAAAATGTTTAAAATTCATACATCTGCGTAGTATCTGTTTATTGGAATACTATAAATTGGTTGGAAAGTGTCCAATTTTTACAAAAATATTTTATTTTCTCACTAAATAATTCCCCCCCCCTGCCGATAATTAAAAGTAACGAAAGACATTATGTGCAAAGAAACGGATGGTTTTGCAATCATATACAACAGAAATACTACATGAGTCATGGTTACCGTTGAGGTGAATACTTGGGCGTTAAATTGAATAGTTCCAATAGCAATATTAGTTGCCGTGTAATGATCGTCGCTTCGTTTGCGCTGTTGCTTACGTGGGCTAACATGGAGAGCGTTTACGGAGAAACATACGAGGATGTGCTGAAAGAAGTGCGCTTTATGCAAAGTCGCATCAGCAGCCTCGAACAACTTATCCTTTCACAGCAAGAGGAAATTAAAAAATTACGGGCTGAACGGGAAGAATCTGCCTCAGCACAAGCTATGTCAACGGTTGCAGAACAATCCGCGACTCGTGATGTAGCGACAAGCTCCCGGCACAAAAAAACTCAAGGATTACAGGGTGAACGTGAAGAATCCTCTTCCGTAAAGGTCGCATCAGGAGAGGCTATTGATGTCGTTGAACCGGATGATGAAGATACTTTGGAGACGCGATTGAAGTCGTTCAAAGAAGAATTGTTTGAAAAAATGTTTGGAGGGAAAGCCCCGCTTGAAATTACCGGTTTCTTTGATTTTACATTACAGAGTCAGGATGAGCGTGACAGCCCATTTGAGTATGGAGCCTTTGAACTGGATCTGGAGTACGCTTACAACGAACATTATGCAGTCAGCACGGCCCTTGTTTGGGAAGACGACTCGGCATCTGTGGGCGTAGGCGTGATTGACTATCACTTGTTTAAGAGCTCTGTGCCAGTCAGAGGCCGCATCTTTGATGAGCCTGGATTCCATGTTCAGGCGGGAAGATTTGATTTGCCGTACGGCGTTGATTACCAATACTTCGCTTCAGTTGACAGACCAAACGTGTCAGCGCCATTAACCACGGAACGTATCCAGCTTGGCGGCTACAACAGTGATGGAATACGTTTGTATGGAACAGAAGGAATGTTTGATTATTCATTATATGCTGTTGATTCACTGTATGGAGACAATGGAAGCGCCGTAGGTGGACGGATGGCGTTCTTCCCGTCACGAAACCCATACAAATTGCACCAATTCGGCACGCCCAGGTTTGCCGAGTTGGGATTCTCCTTTCTTATAGACATGGATAGAGACTACGATATGCGTAACGGTGTATACGGCTTTGACTTCACGCTGAATTACGACAAGTTTTTGCTTGTGACGGAATGGATGAATCGGAACAGCTATGAAGACATACTGAGCGGGACGGATGTCAACCTTGGAGAACAGGATGAGTCCGGCTTTCACGTCACCCTGGTAACAGAACTTGAGGATTTCGTAAAGCAACCCGTGTATTTTTTCAGCCGTTATGACATGTGGGATCCACGGTACAGCATCATTCTCGATGAGGATGACGATACCATTGCGTACCGCGTGAATGACACAAAACGCCTGACATTTGGCGTTGGATACAGACTAATTGAACTACTCAACATCAAGTTAGAATATTTTAACTACTTGGGGCGTGGAACTAACGAACCCGCCTTTGATGATAGTGGTGTAATTGTCCAGATGACAGCCAGATTTTGATTGTAAGGAAGAAAGGATAGTTACTATGGTAAGAGATATGCGGGAGTTTGTTATATCTGTTCTATGCCTGATCCTGTTTCCAATTTATTTATTTACTGGTACTCCTGAGTGCAATATCCTGGCAGCAGAATCCAGGAGTAATCCACATGAGCTGAAAGAGCAGTTTGATAGTGGGGAGTGCGGGATCTGTCATCGGCAGACGCCAGAGCGCATACCCGCAAATGACACACGGCTGGTGTTGCCTGGTCAGGATGATTTTGTGACGGACCCCGTAACTATGTGTGTGCCATGCCATGAGGGCAGTATGGATTCCCACCCCATTGCAGTTCAGCCTAAGTACCTTGTTCCGGCAGATCTGCCTCTTGACAAGAGACGCAGGATATCCTGCCTGACATGCCATTATGCGCATGGCAGTTTAAAAAGCAATCACACGTGCTGTAGTATGAGTTTTCTCGACAGGATGTTTGACCGCAAACGTATGAAAAAGAGTTTTCTGTTACGGCGTGAAAATACCAATGGCGAACTTTGTAATGCCTGCCACGTTAATAATGTCTGAAAGGGGGTGCAAAAAACATGAGAAACGGGAAAAAAATGCGGAGGACCATCTTCATTAAACGTGGTTTCCAGATGAGGTTTATTATCTGGGTTATTGCGTTGTTAATCTTATGTGGCATTTGTTCAGCGGCAGTCCTCTATCCGTTTCTATCGAGTGAAATAAGCAGTGAGTTATCTACCGGACATCGCGATGCAGAAGATATTAAGAGACATTTGGCACTTGCGATTATTATTGGTAACGTGCTGGCGGTAATAGTGGCTGCCCTTGCAACAACGGTAGTGATTCTCTACATATCACACAAGATAGCAGGACCGCTTTATCGGTTTGAGATGATATGTAAGGAAGTCGGGCGTGGCAACCTGAATGTCTACGCTGGACTCAGAGAGAAAGACCAGTTGGGAGGTTTGTCAGAGGCGTTCAGCGAGATGCTTGCGCAATTGCGCAGCCGGTGCAGTGATCAGTACACGCGCCTGGAGACGGCGAGGAAAAATTTGAGCGAGTTAAAAAACGCCCTGTCCGATCCGGTCATGAGTAAAAAGCTTGTTGGAACTGTTGATGGAACATTGGCTTTGTTAGCTGAAGAAATGAAGAAAAGCTAATATCAAAAGTGATTTAAATATTTATGAATTCTGCTGAGCAGCAGATATTATTGGTGGTTATTGTTATCACCATTAATGTGTTGACGTATCTTACTTCTAAATCATTAATCAAACCGGGAAAGGAAAATAATTATGCTGAGAAACATAAAATTAGGCACAAAATTAATTTTAGGTTTTGGCATTTTGCTGTTTATGATTGCTGGCATTGCAGGTACTACGTATTATTTTACCATTAGTGCTAAAAATAATGCCAGAATAACTCAATCCGAGAGTGTCGTATTTGCCAACGTTGCTCATCAAATGAAGCTTGATGTGGT
Source organism: Planctomycetota bacterium (assembly GCA_016873155.1). Taxonomy (GTDB): domain Bacteria; phylum Planctomycetota; class Brocadiia; order Brocadiales; family Brocadiaceae; genus Wunengus. The sequence goes on from VGXX01000035.1 coordinate 19,708, forward strand.
GCAAATACAACAATGGCTGACTGACATATCTGCTACGCGGGCACAAGATGGACTGAATGATGGATTTGAGAAGGCAAAGAAACACAAGGACTCATTTACGAGTCATATGTCTAAATTTAGAGAGATATATAGCGCCAAAAACAATAAAGAAGGACTTTCTAACTGTGATAAAATAGAAAAGGCATTTATCGATTACTATGAAGAAGGTAAAAAGATGGCGCAGGCATATATTGATGTAGGACCTGCCGAAGGCAACAAACACATGGAAGGCTTTGACAAAACTGCCGAGGCGCTTGCCAGTAACCTTGATCCATTCATTAATCAACACATCTCAGCGTTAGATGTGTCCATGACCTCTATAATTTCTTCTGTTGAAAAACTCAACATGTATAATATGATTTCAGGTGCAACGGCTTTAACTTTTGGGATTTTTATGACGGTATTTATGCCTGCAAGTATTGTAACACTCTTCAGGAAACTGCTTATAGAACTTTCAAGTAGCGCTTTTCAGGTAGCTTCAGCATCGGAACAAATATCGGCATCGAGCCAGAGTCTCTCTGAAGGAGCAACCGAACAGGCCGCATCAATTGAGGAAACATCGGCGACGATGGAGGAGATCTCTTCTATGACAAAACAAAATGCCGACAATGCTGCCGAGGCAGCTAAACTGGCAAAGGCATGCAATGGCGCTGTTGAACAAGGTAATAGCACTGTTATAGAAGTGGACGGCGCTATGAAGAACATCTCGGAAAGCAGCGGAAAGATTGCTAATATTATTAAAATTATCGAAGAAATCGCCTTTCAGACGAATTTACTGGCATTGAATGCGGCAGTTGAGGCAGCACGGGCAGGAGAGCATGGACGAGGATTTGCAGTTGTTGCTGAAGAGGTCAGGAATCTTGCGCAAAGAAGCGCCGCTGCTGCCAAGGATATTACGGCATTAATTACAGACAGTGTTAAGAAGGCAGAGATAGGCACTGGGCTGGTAAAAAATACTAAAGAGGTATTTTCCGGAATAGTATCACAGGTGAAAAAGGTTACCGATCTGGTAAACGAGATTGCCACAGCCTCAGAGGAACAGACCAATGGAATTGAACAGATTTCTAAAGCCATTCAACAGATGGATCAGGTTATTCAACAGAACGCTGCGAGCGCTGAGGAAACGGCTGCAACCAGTGAAGAGTTATCATCCCAGGCACAGGAGCTCAAAGGTCTGGTTGATAAGGTTGAAGTTGTGGTAGGTAAAGGCTGTGAAGATAGCACGATAAAAGAAGTTAACACCGTAGCTTTAACGAGCAAAGGTGCAAAATTATCGAATGAAAAGGTAATTGGCGCTTCAAAAAGAGAAACAAGAAGAAAGGATTTTAATTACAGGCATGACGACATGGAAGATAATTTACCTGAAGGCAATGGGAGTGAACATGTTCTGGCAGGCTCAAGGTCAGATAGTTTAATTCCCGCGTCAGATGATGATTTCAAGGATTTTTAAGCAGGTTCTTTGGACTCGGGATGACAAAAAGTAGATTTGAAATTATTTATTAAACATTTTATAAGGAGGCTGAAACATGGCAATGCAATGGAACGAAAATCTGTCTGTAGGTGTAGATATAATTGACAACCAGCACAAAGGGATAATTAGCAGGATAAACAATCTGTTAAATGCAATGTCACAGGGCAAAGGAAAGGACGAGGTAGGTAAGGTGCTGACATTTTTAGCGGATTATGTGGTAAAGCATTTCAGCGCTGAAGAGGCCTTGATGAAGAAACATAACTTCAGTGGTTATCAGGAACAGCAGGCAGAACACGCTCAATTCATAAAAGATTTTTCTCTGTTAAAAAATGAATTTGAAACACGGGGTGTTACTTCGACTTTAGTGCTGCAAACCCAGCGGCAGCTATGCGACTGGCTGACAAATCATATTACCAATAAGGATAAACAAATAGGTGTGTTCATAAAAAAATGCGCGTAGTTTTTGCATGAATAGTGTTCTCATGAATATTATCCTCGTTCCCATGTCCTGCATGGGAACGAGAGAT
>VGXX01000036.1 GCA_016873155.1 Planctomycetota bacterium
ATGAGAAAGACGCTTACAGTTTTTTGAAAAATCCCCACAATAATAACGTAGTACGTACTATGTAGGGGCGGGTTTGAAACCTGCCCCTACAAAGGTATTAACCCGAAATTCTCTGCCAAATTTTTACTATGCCAGAGAATTCTGGCAATTATTTTTATTGAAGTCAAATAGGGAGATGATAAACAATCGTCTCTTCCTTAAATAATCGCATTTATCTTGCCGGGTTTCGTTCCGTACACGCATGGCTAATGCTCCGCGAAGCACGTGATTACTTGAACTAAAATAACATTGAAATAATGTTTTAAATACCTTATACTTCGGTCAAATCGCGAACATAATTAACTGAGTAAATTGTAAATTTAATGCATAATTTTTCTAATTTTAGGTTTACTTAGATAAAAATTGTTAAAATCTTACTTAAAAGGAATACACGAGGTTTCCAGTCGTGGAGATGCCAGAGAGGAAAGCTTCTATTCTGTCCTTGAAGGTTTTTTGCAAAAATATACCGAATCAACCAACAAGAAGAGCATCCACATAACTACCCTGCCAAAAAAGACGGATGCAGGCAATCCCGATTTCAGAATATGGGACGGCAATCAACATATTGTTGGCTATATCGAAGCAAAAGCGCCAACAACCGAATATATGGATCAAACAGAAACCACAGATCAGCTAAAACGTTACTTAAAGACATTTCCTAACCTGATACTAACCAACTTCTTTGAATTCAGGCTCTATCGCAACGGTAATCTCATTGATAAAGTCCGCATCGGCAGGCCGTTTGTCATGCATACGCTTAAAACAGTTCCTCCGGCTGAGAACGAACCAGATTTCTTTAAACTGCTTGAGAAATTCTTTTCCTTCTCGCTTCCAAAATTTTATGACGCCGAATCACTTGCAAGAGTTCTGGCGGATAAGACACGCTTTCTCAGGGACGAAGTAATTACCCAGGAATTACGAGAGGAAGAGGAGGAAGGAAAACGAAAAAGTATTACAGGATTTTACGAGGCGTTTAAACAGTACCTCATAAGTGATCTTACAAAAGAAGGATTTGCCGACCTCTATTCACAAACTATTACCTACGGACTTTTTGCCTCAAGGGTTCGGGCAAGGAACGGATTTAACAGAGAACTTGCTCATAAAAACATTCCACACACGATTGGTATTTTACGGGACATTTTTAAGTTTATTTCGCTGGAAGAACTTCCCAAACAAATGGAATGGATCGTTGACGACATCGCAGAAGTGCTGGCGGTTACCGATGTGAAAAATATCCTTCATCAATACTTCCATAAAGGCAAGGGAGAAGACCCAATTATTCATTTTTATGAAACTTTTCTGGCTGAATATGACCCGCAAACAAGGGAATGCAGGGGAGTTTATTACACCCCTGAGCCTGTTGTTTCCTATATTGTGCGCTCTCTGCATACTATTTTAAAAGAATCTTTTAACAGAAAATACGGTTTTGCAAATGAATCGGTTACAGTACTTGACCCAGCGGCAGGCACATTGACCTTTTTGGCGGAGGCTTCCAAACTTGCATTGGAAGAATTTTGCTCAAAATACGGAGAAGGTGGCAGGGAACGTTTAATCAAGGAACACATCCTCAGGAACTTCTACGCATTTGAACTCATGATGGCACCGTATGCCATAGGCCATTTGAAGATGTCTTTTCTTCTGGAAGAACTTGGCTATCGTTTAAAGGACGATGACAGGATTAAACTCTACCTCACAAATACCCTGGAAATGAAGGAGCTTGACGAAAGTAAATATCTTGGGCCCGGATGGTTCTCCATTTCCGAAGAATCCCATCTGGCAGGCAAGGTAAAAAGGGAACAACCAATTTTAGTTATTCTTGGCAATCCACCATACTCAGGGCATTCTTCTAATATTGGCGATTGGATTTCCAGAGAAATTAAGGCTTACTATCAGGTTGATGGAAAACCCCTTGGAGAGAAAAACCCAAAATGGCTGCAGGATGATTATGTAAAATTTATCCGTTTTGCTCAGTGGAAAATTGACCAGGCAGGAGAGGGAGTCCTGGGATTTATCACAAATCACAGCTATCTTGATAATCCGACATTCAGAGGCATGAGGCAATCCCTGATGAATAGTTTTGATGAAATTTATGTCCTTGACCTGCACGGCAACAGCCTTAAAAAGGAAAAATGCCCAGATGGCTCAAAAGATGAAAATGTTTTTGACATCCAACAAGGGGTAACTATTGCCCTTTTTGTCAAAAGGGCAGATAAAAAGGACGGTTGTAAGGTTCATCATTCAGAAATTTGGGGATTGAGAGAGCAAAAATACCGTTGGCTCTTAAAGAATGATATTAACACCACTAAATGGAAAAGGATATCTCCCAAATCAGAATTTTATCTCTTTATTCCCAGAGAAGAAAGGCTTTTGAAGGAATATGAGAGGTATCCTAAAATAACGGATATCTTTATCCAGAATAGCGTGGGAATTGTTACGGCAAGGGATAATTTTGTAATAGATTCTGATAGAGAAAGGCTTAAACAGCGTATCAGAATGTTTATAGATGAAAAAATGCCAGATGAAATTATCAGGCAGACATTTCATCTGAAAGACACGTCAAACTGGAAATTGAATGTTGCAAGAGAGAAAACAAGAAAAGACACCGATTGGGAAAACACAGTCACACGGATTTTATACAGGCCATTTGATGTTCAATGGATTTTTTACCATAACGCAGTTATCGAACGTCCTCGCAAAGAAGTCATGCAACACATGATGAAAGAAAATTTAGGATTGATTACAAGACGACAAATGTTATCAAATAAACCTTGTAATTATGTTTTTATTTCGGGAACAATTATTTCAGATGGAGTAATACGTTCTGACAATAAAGGCAGTGAATCACTTTTCCCTCTTTACCTTTATCCAGAAACAGATAATTCTGAAAAACAATCTTTGGTTCGTAATTTAATGCTTTTTGAGCCAAAGGCAGATTTCTTGGCAAAGAAGCCGAATTTCTCTTCCACAATAATCGAACAACTAACAAAGAATTACAAGAAAACGCCTTCTCCTGAACAAATCTTCTTTTATATCTACGCCATCCTCTATTCAAATATCTATCGGACAAAATACGCAGAATTCCTGAGATTGGATTTTCCCAGAATTCCTTTTACGAAAGGCTACAAATTGTTCATCACAATGGGTGACTATGGGAAAAGACTCGTTGACTTGCACCTGCTGAAATCACCGGAACTTGACCCACCCACAGCGAAATTTCAGGGCAAAGGCGACAACAAGGTCGAAAAATTGAGATATGAAGGCACAAGCTTATTTATAAATGAATACCAGTATTTCGAAGGTATAGAACCAGAAGTTTTTGAATATCAAATCGGTGGTTATCAGGTATGTGAAAAATGGCTAAAAGACAGGAAGGACAGAAAACTATCACTCGATGATATAAAACATTACTGCAATATTGCTACAACCCTTAAAAAGACTATTGATATTCAAAGAGAAATAGACAACATTTATCCAAAAGTAGAAGATGATATACGATTGGTATACTCTAAATAAAGAACAGAGATTGTGGGACAAAACGTAATTAAAAAACTATTATCAAAATAATTCAAAAGGCAGTCGGCATAATCGGAAGGGCAATGGTCGGTCCTTTCTTTTTGGTGTGACAAATATATTGACTTTCCGTTTCATTGCACATACAGTAATCACGCTCTTTCCACACAATTCCTCTACGATTGCATTTCGAATGTAAAGCTTTTAGAACAGATATTGATTCATTTTCAAATATATGGTATTCTAAAACCATTATGAAGGCAGAACTTGTCTATCATGATAAAGTAGTTGAGTTGCCGGATAGTATCATTGAAATTAAAATATAAATAAACTATTTGAAGATTTTTATAATGATTTACGGAGGCTTAAAAAATGAGAGTTAAAAATGTAACACTGAGAATTAAAAGTCTTGAAGATGTGATCAAAGAGGCTAAGGATGTAATGGAACGCTTAGAAGAGGGAGAAAAGGTAAAAAAACATGAGGGTATTTCGTTTGCCAATCTTGATGTGATGAGAAAGGTGCTTACGGAAGAGCGATTAAGAATATTAAAAGTCATAAGAAAGGAACATCCAACTTCTATTTATGAACTTGCAAAGATTCTTGAAAGAGACATTAAAAATACATTCGACGATGTTCAGTATCTCGCGGAGGTTGGTTTAATAGAGCTTAAAAAGTCAAAAGAGGGTAGAGAGAAGATAACGCCACTGGTGAATTACGATAAAATTCTCCTTGAGATACCAGTATAAAATAGTGAAGTTTTTTGGCTAACTAACCCGAACTAAATAAAATAAAAAATAATTCTTCAAACATTTTGGAAGGGAAAAGAATATGGGATTTCCAATGCAACGTTTACGCCGATTACGCAAGAATGAAAATATCAGAAGACTGGTAAGGGAAACGCAACTCTCCGTTGACAACCTGATTATGCCCCTCTTTGTCCGGCCGGGAAAGGGCATTAAACAGCCGATACCATCCATGCCGGGAAACTACCAGATGTCCGTTGATAAGCTGGTTGAGGAGGTAAAAATCCTTGAAGGACTTGGAATCCCCGGAATAATTCTCTTCGGGATTCCCGACAAGAAGGACGAAATGGGTTCCGATGCCTATTCAGACGAGGGTATAATTCAGAAGGCAATTATCGCTATTAAGAAAGAGGCAAAGAACATCCTGGTGATTACGGACGTCTGTATGTGCGAATATACGAGCCACGGGCACTGTGGATTCGTAAAGAGGGATGAAAAGACAGGCCAATTTGACGTGGACAATGACATGACCTTAGAACTCCTGGTAAAAGAGTCCGTTTCCCATGTGAAGGCAGGCGCGGATATTGTTGCCCCCAGCGATATGATGGACGGTCGTGTAGAGGCGATTCGTGACGGACTTGATGAAAACGGTTTTGAACACACACCCATCATGGCATATTCTGCTAAATATTCGTCAGGTTTCTACGGGCCATTCCGTGAGGCTGCCGAATCTACGCCGGGATTTGGAGATCGCTCCTCATACCAGATGGATTCTCATAATGCCAGAGAGGCGTTACGTGAGGTGTCGCTGGATATAGAAGAGGGGGCTGATATCGTAATGGTAAAACCGGCATTGGCATATCTCGATATAATCCGGATCATAAAAGATAAATTCAATCATCCCGTCGCAGCCTATAACGTAAGCGGTGAGTTTTCAGTCGTGAAGGCCGCGGCGGAAAAAGGGTGGATCGATGAGAAGCGCGTCGCCCTCGAAATTTTAACTTCAATCAAACGTGCAGGCGCTGACATGATCCTCACCTATTGGGCAAAAGACGCCGCACAGTGGTTAAAGAAATAAGCAAATCTTTAAACATTTAATTTGTGTTTATTTGTGGTTAAGTTCCAAACCCAACCTTTAAAAAAGTTTCTATAAAAGCAAGTTTAAATGAATGAAAGCTATATCTGGATGGAGTTTTTTAGCATCGTTCGTAATACTCATTGTGTCTTTCGTAAGTTATGCGCAAGAACCTATTGAAGCTCCAACGGAGTTTCCATACAAAATATGGCGATTTTTGTATGAAGAAAAATGTTCAAAATGCCACACCCTTGAAAGAGTATTTGCCGAGCATAAGACAGAAGAGGGATGGCGAGCTTGCGTCGCAAGAATGATACAAAAAAGCCCATTCTGGATTACTGAAGAGATGGGGAAACAAATCGTCGATGAGATTACAGGGAGAAGGAAAGACGCCATTATCTTTACACCTCAAAAGAAAACATATGCTGATGCCCATTTGTTATTTATCGATAGATGTACAAGGTGTCATTCAACGACCAGGATACTGAGAGAAAATAAAACAAATGAGGAATGGAGGGAAACTGTATTAAGGATGCGCGATAATGCACCCGAACAATTTTCAGATGATGATATCCCGGTTCTTATAGAGTTTCTTATTGAAAGGGGTCGGTTATTACGTGAGGATATTGCTGCACAAACAATGGTAGAGAAGTGTATTGTGTGCCACGAAGAGGAAAGAATATTTTTAGAACGAAAATCCAGGAAAGACTGGGAAAAATGTGTTGCTGATATGCGAGCAGAAGTAAAACATAGGCTTAAGAAAGATTGGTTCACAAAGGACGAATTTGATCTCATCGTTGATCTCCTTGTGAAGACACAGGGCTTTTAGGCGCTTAGCGCCTAAATAACTGTTTACATATTTTTTTTCATTCATTTTACGAATACCGAATCGATTTGTCATGGAAGATGTACTGAAGTTCACGAATATACTCAATGCATATCTATGGGGTGTCCCGATGATTGTTGCTATCATCGGGGTGGGCGTGTTCCTGGCAGTGATGAGCCGCTTTATACAACTGAGAAGATTTCTGCGGATGTGGCGTGAGACGTTTGTGAGGACGTTCCGCGGTGATAGTGCAGGGGAAGGGGATATCAGCCCGTTCCAGGCGGTAAACGTTGCGCTCGGTGGTACGGTTGGGGTTGGGAATATTGCAGGAGTGGCGACAGCTATTGCGATGGGAGGTCCCGGCGCTATTTTCTGGATGTGGGTATCGGGCGGCCTCGGGATGGGCACCAAGTTCTTTGAGGTAGCCCTCGGCATTCATTATAGGCAGAGAGAGCCTGGCGGACCTATGGTCGGGGGTCCTATGATGTACATCAGCCGTGGTATGGGTCCGTCATGGAAATGGCTTGCATCTGTATTTGCACTACTAGGCGCTCTGACTGCATTTGTGATAGGAAACATGGTCCAATCGAATTCCGTAGCCGAGGGATTAAGCTATTTCCATGTTCCGGCATGGGCGACAGGCGTAGGGCTTTTGGTCTTTGTCGGGCTTGTAACAATAGGTGGTATAAAGAGGATTGCCCATGTGGCGATAGTCTGCGTTCCGTTTATGTGCATACTTTACATGATAGGCGCCCTTGCAATTATCTCATGGAAGATCGCCTACGTGCCATCTGCGCTGATGATGATTGTGCAGGATGCATTCCGGCCGACAGCAGCAGCCGGTGGATTTGCCGGCGCTGCGGTTATGCAGGCAATCCGTTACGGAATTGCCAGAGGCGTTTTCAGTAACGAGGCCGGCTTGGGGAGCGCCCCCATCGCCCATGCAACTGCAAGGACAGACCATCCCGTGCGCCAGGCATTCTGGGGAATGATGGAGGTGTTTGTCGATACGATCATCATGTGCACGGCAACGGCTCTGGTAATCATCCTTACCGGTGCGTGGGCATCAGGCGAAACCGGGGCATCTTTGACTATCCAGGGATTCTCTTCCCTTTTGGGCATGAAGGTTGGTTCTGCTGTCGTTGCTTTCTGTATGGCACTGACTGCTTATGACACGAACATCGCCTGGTGTTTTTATGGGGAGACCTGCGCCGTATATCTCCTGGGTCATGGACGCATCATCAGATATACCTATCGTTTCATGTGGCTTCCCCTGGTGCTGGTTGGGGCTGTAATTAAGCTGGATGTAATATGGAGTATTGCGGATACTATGAACGGACTGATGGCAATACCGAACCTCATTGCCCTGGTAGTGCTTGCCCCGGTTGTGGTGCGTCTGATTCGTGATTTTGAAGGGAAGTTTTCCCATTCTCAAAATGCCTCCGAGCCGCACAAAATTCCCGTTCGTAGCGATACCATTCCCGATTAGCATAGAAACAAGTAAAAATCATTCCGTATCAATTTTATTCTGGAGGTTATTGAGTAAATTTTATGAAAGAAAAAAGAAGGCCGGATAGGCTAGATTTAGAGGCTATTAGAAACCAGATACTGGACTTTGCGTGTGCCAAACATGATTTTAAACTGGAGTCGGAGGACTTCCCCTTTGATGGAAACTGGAATGGCGTATTTCTGATAAAATTTAAGGATAATTCCGGGGAAGAAAGGCTGTATTGCGAGGCTCCTCTCGGCGAACATTTTATCAGGTTTGGACTCGATTTGGAAATTGATGAAAAGGTCTGGCTGGAAGAACATGAAAATATCTCCCGTGAGGCGTCTGGATACGACGTGGCAGTTTACCCATCCCTCACTAAAGACGGCGGGAAACGGCATTGCCGGTTATCCATACGGGCATGGAGTCCTAATTTTGGGCAGCGTATCTTTGGACTGACTCTTTCCAATCTCATGGATTGTAAAAAAGCAATTTCGCTGATGCTTTCAAAGGGATAGCTTTTTTCATAATTAATTTGATCAGAAAAAAAATTACTCCCTTCTAAAAAGTAATTCCTGATATTGCCTCATACTTTTACCATTTCTCGAATAAACACTAAAAACAAAAATTATTTTTTAAAAATTTCGTGGTTTATCTTCTGGAACTTTGTTAGACTTTGATGTAATATTTATTAGTAAATAGTAATGATTACACAATTATTTTTGAATTCAAAAGGTAAAATTTATGAAAATTGCGGTTTCAGGTAAAGGCGGTGTGGGGAAAACGACCTTTGTGGCTACACTCGCAAAGGTTTTTGCGGAGAACGGGAAAAAGGTTATTGCGATAGATGCAGACCCTGTGTCTAATCTTGCTGTGACTATGGGTATTAAAAATGTGTCGGAGATTGTGCCGATCAGCCAGATGAAGGAATTGATAAAGGAGCGTACGGGCGCTTCAGACGAATACGGGAAATTTTTTTCACTGAATCCCACAGTTTCTGATTTGCCTGAAAAACTTTCACTGGAACATGAAGGGGTAAAGCTTATGGTGTTAGGCGCTATAAAACGCGGGGGAGGGGGGTGCGCGTGCCCTGAAAGCGCTTTTTTAAGGGCGCTGCTGAGCCACCTCATCGTGCAAAGGGACGAGGTAGTGATTGTGGATATGGAGGCGGGGGTTGAGCATCTCGGTCGTGCTACGGTAAGGTCAGTGAATGCGTTAATTGTGATCGTTGAGTCCGGTTCCAAGAGTATCCAAACCGCCTTTCAGGTCAAAAAACTGGCGGACGATATAGGCCTCAAATCGATTTTCGCCGTGGGTAATAAAGTGGACTCCGACAGTCATCGGTCATTGATAGAAAAAGGATTGAATGGCATTCCGGTTTTAGGGTTTATTTCATATAACGATAAAATCCTTGAGTCGGATATTGCAGGACGAGCGGCATTCACTGAGAATAGCCAGTTATTGTCAGAAGTCAGGCAAATAAAAACGCGGCTGGAAGATTGTATAAAAATCAAGTAAAAGTTTGTATTTTCCCTTGATTTCAATCTATTAAAATTTATAATAAATCGTTCTAACTCCCCTCTGGTGGGGAAGGACATCTGGTGCGACTGTGTGGTTAACGCTACCGGCAGGCTGGTATCAGAAAAAGTTAAGGAGGATATCATGGAAGAAAAACAAAAAACAGTAGACGAAGTAATGCTTGATAGAATGAAGGAAATGAAAGTAGAGACCATGTACGACAGATACAAGGCGCAACTTCCACAATGTGGATATGGGAGTCTTGCGTTATGCTGTCGTCATTGTAATTATGGCCCGTGTAATATTGACCCTTTCGGCAAAGGTCCCAGGAAGGGTGTTTGTGGCGCTGATGCTAATACCTTTGCGGCACGACACTACCTTCGTATGGCTGGCGCTGGCACTGCGTGCCACTCTGACCACGCACGCGCTGCGGCGCACCTTTTGGTTGCGACTGCGCGAGGCGAGGCTCCGGGATACAGAATTAAAGATGTAGACAAACTTATGATGGTTGCTGAATGTTTTGGGGTAAAGACGAAAGATCGCAAGATAAATGAGATTGCTGAAGAGGTTGGTGAGATGGCGCTCATGGAGTTTGGGAAACCTTACGGCACCCTGTTGTTCTTGAAAAGGGCGCCGGAGGCTCGCCAGAAGATATGGGAAAAGCTGGGGATCGCCCCCAGGGCAATAGACCGTGAAATAACCGAGAGTATGCACAGGACCGGGATGGGCGGAGATCAGGATTATCGTAATCTTACCAAACAAGCCATGCGGGTGTCGTTGGCGGATGGTTGGGGCGGCTGCATGATAGCGACGGAGTTGCAGGATATTATGTTCGGTACTCCAAAGCCCGTGCCGGGAAAATCGAATCTCGGTGTTATGAAAAAAGATCACGTGAATATCGTGGTTCACGGACATGAACCTCAACTTGCCGAGGCTATCGTTCTTGCCTCCAGTGATCCAGCTGTTGCAAAAGCTGCCGCCGCGGTAGGGGCAAAAGGCGTTGTAATTGCCGGTCTTTGCTGCACGGCGAATGAGCTTCTGGTTAGGCACGGGATACCGTTGGCTGGGCACATGACCATGCAGGAAGGCGCAGTTTCAACAGGCGCAGTTGAGTTGATGGTCGTTGATATTCAGTGTGTGATGCAGGCCCTTGCGGAGACGGTAAAACATTTCCATACAAAACTCGTTACGACCTTGTCGAAGGCTAAAATCACCGGTGCAGAGCATGTGGAGTTTGAAGATGAACATGCCGTTGAAGCGGCGAAGAAGATCATTATGATGGCTATTGATAATTACAAAAACCGCGATAATAAAAAGGTCTTTATCCCCAGTGGCGCAGAGCCAAGTCTTATTGCCGGCTTTAGTCACGAAACGATTAAGTACATGCTGGGCGGCAGATTCAGGGCGAGTTACAGACCTTTAAACGACAACATAATGAATGGAAGAATTCGCGGTGTGGTTGGGATCGCTGGCTGTACGAGTCCAAGGGTGGAAGCGAATGAACAGTCGTATGTAAGCCTGGTAAAGGAGTTGATAGCGAACGATATATTGGTTGTGGCGACCGGGTGTGCTGCCGGACAATGTGCCTCTGGCGGATTGATGATTCCCGAGATGAAGGATGCTTGCGGCGCTGGTCTTAAAGAGGTTTGCGAGACAGTGGGGATACCGCCTATTTTGCATTCAGGCGCCTGCGTCGATAACAGCCGGATACTTATTGCCGTGTCTGAGATGGCAAAAGAGGGCGGCCTGGGAAATGATATCAGTGATTTGCCGGTTGCAGGGGTATGCCTGGAATGGATGAGTGAAAAGGCTATTGCCATTGGACAGTATTTTGTTGCGTCGGGTGTTTATACGGTCTTTGGTATGAATTCACCGGTAACTGGCGCGCCAGACATGCTAAGGTTGTTGACGAAGGAGATGGAGGAAGAAGTTGGCGCCAGATGGGATTTTGAGCGTGATCTCAAGAAGATAGGCAAAATGGTAATGGATCATATTGAAAAGAAGAGAGACGCACTTGGTATAAACGTAAAGAAGGAAAGAAAGCTTTACGATATGGCTGAAAGAAGGGCGCTGGAGAGGGAGTGTAAGCCTGTTCCAGGGGGGCATCATTAACTAAAAAAATTTAAGGGGTACTTTTTATGTCAAAGATTATCTGTTCTGCTGCTATCCGCGGCGCATATCAGGTTGTAGACAAGGCCGATAAGAAATTGTCAGAGGCTATTGCGCAAAAAGGGCGCGAGTGTAAGGTAGAGTTCCCTAATACCGCCTATTATTTGCCGATTATTTATTCAATGACCGGTATACCGGTAAAAACCCTGGAAGACTGTGTTCACGTCCTTGGTATGGCAAGAAGCATGCTTCCTCCCCTGCCTGCAGAAAAACACTGGGTTCCTTATCTTGGACACACCCTGGACGCCGGTATGGCGACGCTTTTTGCAGAAGAAGTTTATGAGGCCTGTAAATATCTGATAGGTCCGCACCCCGTGGATGGTATCTGGCTGGGCGCGGCTGACGATATTATCATGCGTGAGCGCGGTATTGAGTTTGTTGATGGTACTGCACCCGGTTTTGCCGCTATTGTAGGTTGTGCCCCTGACGCAGATACCGCCGTAAAGATTGCGCGTGAGCTTCAACAAAAGAATTTGTATGTTTTTATGGTATCAGATAATTTAGGGGTGTCGTTTGCCGAACAACTGGCAGAAAAGGGAGTCCAGATGGGTTGGGATACCAGACTTATTCCCTTTGGGAAAGAGACCTCTGCTGCAGTTTATGCACTCGGTTTTGCGAACAGGGCCGCCCTTTCATTTGGAAACGTGCCGCCGGGTGATTTCAAAAAGAACCTTATGTACAATAAGAACCGTATTTTCGCATTTGTCATGGCTATCGGCACTGCCGTAACGGATGAACAATACGCCAACGCTGCGGGCGCTATAAACTACGGCTTTCCTACGATTTCAAACATTGACATACCTGAAATACTGCCAACCGGTGTGTGTACATACGAACACGTTGTCTCGCGCGTGCCGACCGATAAGATCGTTGATAAATGTATTGAAGTGCGTGGTCTGAAGATCACGACGCACAAGATGGATATACCGGTGGCTTACGGTCCCGCCTTCGAAGGGGAACGTATCCGTAAAGAGGATATGCAAATTGAGGTTGGTGGCCCCGGTACGCCTGCTTTTGAATATGTGTGTACAAAAGAAATAGATGAGGTTGAGGACGGTAAAATTCAGGTTGTAGGCCCTGATTTGGACGAAATAAAACCCGGACCCGGCGTGTCCCTGGGTATAATGGTAGAGGTGTATGGCCGAAAGATGCAGCCGGATTTTGAGCCTATTTTTGAACGCCAGATGCATCGTTTCCTGGGCGAAGCACAGGGCTTGTTTCACATGGGACAAAGGGATATCATCCGCCACCGTATAAGCAAGGAGGCATTTAACGCCGGCTTCAGGATCAGGCACATAGGCAGTATCATTCACGCCAAGTTCCATGGTGAGTTTGGCGCTATTCTTGACAAGGTGCAGGTCACCCTGTATACGAAGAGAGAAGCTGTGGAAAGGTTGCTGAAGGATGTACGCGCTGCGTATGCAGACCGTGATGCGCGGTTAAAGGGCATGACTGATGAGTCGGTAAGTATGTTTTACAGTTGTACGCTGTGTCAGAGCTTTGCTCCCACGCATATATGCGTCGTGTCTCCTGAACGTTCCGGTCTGTGCGGCTCAGTGAGCTGGCTGGACGGCAAGGCTGGATATGAAATTAATCCTACCGGCCCGAACCAGCCGATAGAAAGAGGAAAGGCCGTAGATGAAAAACTAGGGCAGTGGGAAGGCACTAACTCATTTATATATAACGGTTCAAACAGGTCTCTTGAGAAGGTGAGCCTGTATAGCATCATGACCGACCCTATGACGAGCTGTGGTTGTTTCGAATGTATTTCCGCCATGTTGCCCATGACCAATGGGATCATGGTGGTAGACCGGGACTTTACAGAGATGACTCCCTGCGGTATGAAGTTTTCCACTCTGGCGGGAACAGTTGGCGGCGGTTTACAGACGCCTGGGTTTATGGGGCACAGTAAATTCTATCTGGGCAGCAGGAAATTCGTTTCTGCGGACGGCGGTCTTGCCCGAGTGGTGTGGATGCCGAAGGCTCTCAAAGAGGAATTGTCAGAAATGCTTGTGAAAACCGCAGAAAGCATGGGGTTGGAAGATTTCCTTACTAAAATAGCTGATGAGACTGTTGCAACAACCGAAGAAGAGGTGCTGGCATACATGCAAAAGGTGAACCACCCTGCGCTGACTTTGGCACCGATGTTCTAATCGGTTTCGTGGTATAGCGGTGAGTGATGTATATCATGGGTGTGTATCACCAAAAGAGGCAATACTTTATGCCTACCGTTTTAAGGATAGGTTCCCCAGCGGGTTCAGGCTTCGTCGTGAGCTCAGCCGAACGGTTTGTAACCTGAACCCTTAAATTTGACTGAACAATAGTCCGTATGCTATCAATGAAGCTTTCGAAGGTATAAATATTTGGGTTCAGGTTACAAACTTGAACCCGCGAAGGCGACTAAATGCTTATTTATAACACGTATTTTTTAAATCCGGAGTCTATTCATGATCTTTGATATGCCATTTGTAGAGAAACAGAATGAAGGCGCTGGCGAAGAGAAGGAAAAGCAACCAGGTGGTGATCTGATTTCAAAGTTATTAAAAACGCGTACCGTTATGGTGACGGATGAAGTGACGAAAAAGATGGCGCAACAGATCATGACGCAGCTCTTGCTCCTTGAAGCAGAAAATAACGATGATATCAAGATGTATATCAACTCTCCGGGCGGGGATGCCGATGCCGGTTTCGCAATCTTTGATATGATGCGATTTGTCAAACCGAAGATAAAGGCCATATGTGCTGGGGTTGCAGCCAGCGCTGCGGTGATCATCCTTCTTGGCGCAACAAAGGAAAACCGGTTGAGCCTGCCAAATGCCCGCGTTCTCATTCATCAGCCTTCAACCGGTATCCACGGGACGGCCGCTGATATTCAAATTGAAGCCAGCGAGATACTCAAGTGCCGTGAGAAGATTAATCGTCTTATTTCTGTGGAAACGGGACAGACAATAGAAAAGGTGGAGTCTGATACCAAGAGAAATTTCTGGATGTCTGCCGAAGAGGCGCTTAAGTACGGATTGGTCAGAAAAATTATACAGACCAGTGATGATTTAAAAGTATGATTTTATGGTAATTGCCCAACATCAACTGGAATGTTCTGTGTTTTACGGCCACCCCTTTTCCCCCTTTTTCAAAGGAAAATGAATGGGTGGCTTTTCATTTGATGCTGTGCAAATTTATTTTATGCGAAAGGATTGTAACGAATGGCACTAACTGGACTTGACATTTATAAACTGCTTCCCAAAACGAATTGCAAAAAATGCGGACGTCCTACATGCCTGGCGTTTGCCATGCAATTAGCCCAGAAGAAGGCAAACCTGTCCGATTGTCCCGATGTGAGTGAAGAGGCAAAGAAGGTTCTGGGCGCCGCTGCTGCACCACCAATCAAGCTGGTAACGGTGGGTACGGGGGCAAAAAAAGTAGAGGTTGGCGAGGAAAATGTATTATTCAGACATGAAGAGAAATTTTATCATCCAACAGGTGTGGCAGTTACCATCAGCGATGATTTAAGTGACGCCGACTTTAACGATCGTTTAAAAAAGATTAACAGCCTGAAGCTTTCCAGGGTTGGTACTGAGATTGAGATTGATCTGGTCGCAGTCATTAATAAAAGTAATAATATAAACAAATTTACCGAAGCGGCAAAAAAGGTCAGTGGCGGTTCTCATCTGAGCATCATTTTGAGCAGTGCTTCTGTTGAAAACATGAAGGCTGCCCTGGCAAACTGCGCTGAAAAGAGGCCTTTGGTTCACGGTGCAAATTCGCAGAACTGTGCGGCGATGGCAGCTCTGGCAAAGGAAAAGAACTGCCCGATGACCGTAACCGCCCCGACGCTTGAGGAACTTGCCGACCTGGCTGAATGTGCAAAGAAAGCAGGAGTCGAGGAGATTATGCTGGATGTAAGCGGTAACAATCCTAAAGAAGTACTGCAGAAACTGACAAAGATAAGACGTGCTGCACTCAAGAAAAACTTCAGGTCATTGGGTTTCCCCATGATTACCTTTGTTTGCGATGACGACCCATTCCAGGAAATTTCTCTGGCGTCTACGTATCTGGCAAAATATGCGGGCATTGTAGCAGTTAATACCTGTGAACCCTGGGGGATCATGCCACTACTCACCGCAAGGACAAATCTGTTTACCGATCCACAAAAACCAATCCAGGTAGAACCCAGATTGTATGCTGTGGGCGACGCCAAAGAAGATTCACCCGTCTTATTCACGACAAACTTCTCACTTACCTATTATACCGTTGAAGGTGAGGTTGAGGGAAGCCGTATTCCCGCATATATATTGTCCGTGGATACCGGCGGGACTTCGGTATTGACGGCATATTCGGGCGATAAACTAAACGACAAAGTGGTCG
This sequence comes from Planctomycetota bacterium, assembly GCA_016873155.1. Taxonomy (GTDB): domain Bacteria; phylum Planctomycetota; class Brocadiia; order Brocadiales; family Brocadiaceae; genus Wunengus. The sequence goes on from VGXX01000036.1 coordinate 15,736, forward strand.
CCAAGGCAATGGCAGACGCCCAGGTTGAAACGAAGGTAAAGCATAGAAAATTGATTATTCCAGGGCTTGTAGCCGTCATGTCCGGGAAATTGCAGGAAACCCTTGGCTGGGAGATATTGGTAGGACCCAGAGAGGCCTCTGGTCTTCCTTCTTATTTAAAGACGGTGTGGCGAGCTTAGTTAACAAGTTTTAGGTGGCACAAATTATTCCCCTCTTGGGAGGGGAATTTCTAACTCGAAAATATTTTAAAACACCATGGAAAATTCACATTATAAAGTTCACTTTCTTCCCGGCGACGTTACCGTAGAAATTGAAAAAGGTAAAACTATCCTGAAGGCATCAAGGATGGGAGATTTATTTATCAATGCCCTGTGCGGCGGTGACGGTACCTGTGGTAAATGCAAGGTAATCCTTAGCGGCGGCAAGGTAGAAAGCCTGCCCACTACCCATATTACTGAAGCCGAAGCCAGGAGGAGATACGTCCTTGCATGCAGGACAAAGGTAATGGGCGACCTGGAGGTCTTGATACCCGAAGAATCAAAACTCGATAAAAGCCAAATCCTTCTCAGTGATTTTCCACAATTCCCTGGTTCACAGGCGGCGGTAAGCTTAGGCGCAGATCAGTTCAAACAAGACCCGCTGGTTTCCAGGTTATATCTGGAGTTATCGCCTCCCAGCCTGGATGACAGTATGGCAGATTATGAAAGGCTCTGCCAGAGTATCATGGTGAAGACCGGTATTCCTTTAGAGAAACTAACAACGAATTTTACAGCTTTGAAACTTTTGCCTGTCATCTTAAGAGATAGTAAGTGGAAGGTTACGGTGACCCTTGGTTATCGCGGTTCTACAGTGGAAATTCTGGAAGTGCAGCCGGGAGACGTTAGCGCGAATAATTATGGCGTTGCTGTGGATGTGGGCACCACCACCGTTGTAGCCCATCTCCTTAACCTGTCCAGCGCGGAGACTATTGATATTGAGGCCACCTATAACTCCCAGATTAAGTATGGTGATGACTATATTCAAAGGATTATTTACGCCGAGCAGCATGATGCAATGGAAATTATGCAGGAGGTGTTAACAGAGGACGTTAATTATCTGATATCCACTCTTGTTAAAAGAAATAAATTAAGTATCCACGATATTAACTCGGTCGTTTGTGCAGGGAATACGGTGATGACACATTTCCTGATGGGTCTAAACCCGATAAATATACGAAAAGAGCCGTATCTTCCAACTGCAAGCTTTGTACCTCCTCTGAGGGCCGATGTGGTTGGCATAAAAATTAATAAATATGGTTTGCTTTACACACTGCCGTGTGTTGGTGCGTATGTGGGCGGAGATATTTCTTCCGGTGTTTTGGCCGTCCGCCTGGACAAGGCCGAAGCCCTGTCGCTTCTTATTGATATTGGCACGAATGGGGAGATCGTACTGGGGAATAAGGACTGGATGGTTTGCTGTTCTGCGTCTGCAGGTCCTTCTTTCGAAGGGAGCGGCATTTCCTGCGGTATGCGTGCGGCAAAGGGCGCTATAGAGAAGGTTGCTATTAAGAAGAATTATGATGTCATGTGTAAAACAATTGGCGATGCCCCTCCGAGCGGAATATGCGGTTCAGGGTTGCTGGATTGTCTTGCAAATCTGGTCAGAAGCGGAATTATTGACAGAACGGGAAATTTTCAGAAAGGGATAGATACCGACCGTTTGAGGAAGACGAGCGATGGATATGAGTTTATCCTCGTCCACAGGGACGATACAACTACGAAAAAGGATATTGTAATTACGCAGGCGGATATTCAAAACCTTATCCGTTCAAAGGCGGCCATTTATTCGGCAATTTCCACACTGCTTGAATCTATGAATATGAGCGTAACGGATATCGAGCAGGTATACCTTGCTGGGGGGTTCGGTAATTATCTGGATGTGCGAAGCGCCATAACGATTGGCATGCTTCCTGATATCTCTATCTCAAAAGTTCAGTTTGTAGGGAACACCTCCGTAATTGGAGCAAAGATGTCCCTCTTCTCTCAGGATGCTTACGAAACTGCCAGGACGATTGCATCAAAGATGACTTACTTCGATCTGATGTGCAACAATAAGTATATGGAAGAATACGTCTCGGCGAACTTTTTACCCCATACGAATATTGAAAAATTTCCGTCGGTGGCAGAGGAATTATTGGTTTAATACAAATATTCGCCGCAGAGAGAGCGGAGATGAATAATTATGAGGATTTAATATGGCATTTAATATCGCAGTAGCTGGTAAGGGTGGAACGGGGAAATCAACACTTTCCGCACTCATTATTCGATATATTACCGAAGAGCTTGACAAACCGGTATCCGCAGTGGATGCCGATCCCAATGCCTCTCTGGGTGCATTGCTTGGATTGCACGTGCAAAGCACCATTGCCGATATACGTGAGGATATTGTCGAAAAGAAGGTGGATTTTTCCGGCATGTCCAAGGATAGATACATTGAGTATTCTATCGAGGAATCTATTATTGAGAAAGACAAATACGATCTTCTAACAATGGGGAGACCGGAAGGTCCAAAGTGTTATTGCTACGTGAATAACCTCCTTCGTAAATATCTGGATAAAGTAGGGACAACCTATCCTTTCATTGTAACAGACAATGAGGCGGGGATGGAGCACCTCTCCCGCAGGACGACGAATAACGTGGATTTGTTGCTGATCGTGAGTGAACCAACGATTGTCGGCGCATTGACCATGCAGCGGATTCTTAAACTGGCCGATTCACTTCCGATTACGATCAAGCAAAAGCTATGTATATTAAACCGTGTGCCCAAGGACGGCATTCATGAAAATCTTCAGCAGAAGCTGGATAGTCTGGGAGTCGGGATATCCGCAATATTCCCGTTCGATCAGGAAATATACGATACAGCGGCATGCGGGGCTTCTATATTTGAGATTTCCCGTGAGAATGAGTTGTATCGTAAACTGGGCGGGTTCTTGCAAAAGCACTTGCCGTCAAGTATGTTTGCAAAGACTGCGGTAAGTCATATTTAAAGGAAATTAGTTTTTTGAAAGAAGCTATACGTGAATTGTATCTATAGTAGGGGCAGGTTTCAAACCTGCCCTTACACAGGCATAGGATGGGTTTAGAGAGGCGAATCCATCGTTGATTTCTGTGATTAGTTTTAATAATAAAATGTGTTGGGAGATTGAGTTATTATGGAAATACCAAATGTAGCTGACAAGTGGTCAAGCGGTGTCAATGAAATCATCCTTGGCGCTACGAAGGACAATGGCGGCACCCGAACAAAGACGATTGCCATCGGTGGTTCAAAATGTGTTCCTTTTATGGATTTCGAGGGCAATCCGGGTCACAAACCGGTAGTTGCGATGGACGTTTCTGACGTGCCACCCGAGGACTGGCCTGAGACCCTGAGCAAGCCTTTTACTGACGTACTCAATGACCCGGCACAATGGGCTAAGAAATGTGTTGAGCAGTATGGAGCTGATTTGATCTGCCTCAAGTTAGACGGGATTCATCCAGATAAAGGCAATAAGAATGCAGACCAGGCGGTAAAAACAGTAAAATCCGTCCTTGCCGCTGTAGGTGTTCCTCTGATTATTTGGGGGTGTGAACAGGACGAAAAAGACAATGAGGTAATGCCCAAGGTAAGCCAGGCTGCTAAGGGAGAAAACTGCCTGATGGGGATTGTATCTCAGAATAATTACAAAACACTTACTGCAACGTGTCTGGCAGATGGGCACTCCCTTATTACCATGGCGCCCGTGGATATTAATATCGGGAAGCAGATTAATATTCTTGTGTCCGAAATGGACTTTCCGCTCAATCGAATCGTAATGTTTCAGTCAACCGGGGCTCTGGGCTACGGTTTGGAGTATACATACTCTATTCAGGAGCGCGAGCGGCTTGCAGCGCTTACCGGCGATAAGATGATGGCCATGCCGGTGATCTGCGATGTAGGGCGAGAGGCATGGCGTGCCAAGGAGGCTAAATCAGGCGATAATGAAGCGCCACAATGGGGATCGAGGGATGAAAGAGGACCAATGTGGGAGACCATTACGGCTGTTAGCCTCTTGCAGTCGGGTGTTGACATTATCCGTATGCAGCATCCAAAGGCTGTTGCGGCGGTAAAAAAATGTATTGATCGTTTATATTAAAAAGAAAGGAAACATACGATGTTATCCATAGCAGAACGTATCAACGGTATGTTTAAAGATGTGCGGGAGGCCATAAAGAATAAGGATCCAAAGGCTATCAGAGAACTCGCCATAAAACAGACGGAGGCAGGGGCAAGCTTCCTGGACGTAAATGTGGGAACGGCAGCGGCAGACCCAGCAGGGGCAATGAAGTGGCTGATTGAAGTGATTCAGGATACCGTCAAGACGCCGATTGCCATTGACAGCCAGAAATTTGATGTAGTGAAGGCGGGTTTATCGGTAATCAAAAACGAGGTCTTGATAAATTCCTCGAAAGGCGACCCTGAAGAGTTAGACAAATATATGACCATAGCAAAGGAATATAACGCATCGCTGATATGTCTCACGATGGACAAATGCGGTATTCCACAGGATGTCGAACGCCGCATGGAGATTGCCATGAAGATCGTGGAAAAGGCGGTAGAGCATGAATATGAACTCTCAAAGGTCTATATTGATCCTGTGCTTTTCCCCATTAACGTTGATCAGAAGCAGCCGGCGCTCATGTTTGACATCTTCAATCAGATTAAAATGATTTCTGACCCTCCGCCGCACAGAAATGTTGGATTGAGCAATTTCTCGCAAGGGACGAAAGAGAAAAGGCTTTTAGCCCGTATATTCCTGACGATGGGGATTTCGTACGGATTGGATGCCGCCGTAATGGATGTGCTTGACAAGGAGTTGATGGATGCCGCGATAACCGCTGAAATCATCATGAACCAGCACGTCTATAGCGACTCTTATCTCACGGCGTGCAGGAAATAATAGTAACGCTAAGAAATTTCAATCTTTTGTAATTCCCCTCTAAAAAGAGGGGATGAAGGGGTGTGTAAGTTTGCCCACGAAAGACACGAAACGACCCTCCCCCTGTCCCCCTCCAGAGGGGGATAAAGGGGAGGGTAGTTTCTTTTCGCGCGTTTTGTGGGTAATATGTTGCTGCCGAATGCAACCTGATGTATTCGTTTTTACATTAAGTATTGTTTTCTCCGCGTACTATGCGCCTCTGCGGAGAATAGAGGTATTTTTAATAAGGCACGATTTAAAAACCGTGCCTTTTTTCTTTTTTCATATGAAAATTCACGAAATAAAAACCCGCGTTCGTTACCAGGAAACCGACCAGATGGGCATCGTTTATTATGCCAATTTCTTCGTTTATTTTGAAATGGGACGGACGGAATATTTGAGGAACCTCGGATTGCCGTATTCGGAGATGGAAAAGGAGCATATCTATTTTCCGGTTACCGAGGCGCACTGCCGGTTCCGCTCGCCTGCCCATTACGATGACGTCCTGATTATCCAGACATGTGTTTCTGAGCTGAAGCATGCCACGATAGAATTCAGTTATAAAGTGATACGTGAAAGCGACACGAGCCTCATTGCAGAAGGTTCTACCAAACTAGCCTGCCTTAACGCCAATCGCAGACCCACCCCAATGCCGGAAAAGCTCAGGAAACTCTTGCAATAGAAAGCTGCACTATCGTACTCAATTCTTTGAAAACAACATTTGCATTCAATGTAAGAATCGTTTTGTCGTAAACTAGGCAAAAGATCGCTTTCGTCTACACCTCTTCCAATCTCAGGCGACTGTCTGATAGCCTGAAAATGCGTGGTAAAGATTTTAAATTCTTGTAATTACTCATCGTATTTTTACCCGCTACCGCTAAGAGCAAACAAAATCAGGCAATTCACCTCGAAATAGCATCTTTAAAGCAAGGCTTGAACTTACCCCTTGTTTTCGACAGGTTGAGAGATAA